>CAZOIE010000023.1:0-10374 GCA_964579905.1 uncultured Planctomycetia bacterium | reverse complement strand
TTTTATTTTAAAACATCTTTCATCTAAAGTGTAACGTAACTGTTCATTTATTATACTATTAAATATAATATTAATTGACAAAATAATATAACTCTCTATAATATTTAAACTATGGCACAGGTTAGCTTAAGAGATGTCTCTAAGACCTTTCCAGGCAATATTCAAGCGGTAAAGAGTATAAATCTTGGAATTGAAAACAAAGAATTCCTTGTTCTGGTTGGACCTTCCGGGTGCGGAAAATCCACCACCCTTAGGATGATAGCAGGGCTTGAGCAGGTTACCTCAGGAGAGATCTATATTGGGGATAGAATGGTAAATGATGTCCCGCCTAAGGATAGGGACATTGCCATGGTTTTCCAAAACTATGCCCTTTATCCGCATATAACCGCAAGCGAGAACATGGCCTTTGGGTTACGCTTAAGAAAATACTCCAAAAAGGATATATCGGACAGGGTAAATGAGGCTGCAGATATCTTGGGAATTAAGCATCTCCTAAACAGAAAGCCAAAAGAACTTTCTGGTGGCGAAAGACAGAGAGTAGCCGTTGGTCGTGCAATTGTAAGAAAACCTCTCGTTTTCTTATTTGATGAGCCCCTGAGTAATTTAGACGCAAAGCTTAGGGTTCAGATGAGAATCGAAATCAATAAACTCCATATACGATTACAGTCTACAATGATCTATGTTACCCATGACCAGACCGAGGCTATGACTATGGGCGATAGGATAGTTGTTATGAAGGACGGTCTTGTTCATCAGGTGGCAGATCCCATAACATTGTATGATAAGCCGGTGAACAAATTTGTTGCTGGATTTATTGGAAGTCCGCCGATGAATTTCCTCAACGGTCGAATTATAAATAAGAATGGGATGCTTTTCTTTGACGAAGGTTCTTTTCAGGTAAAAATATTCGAGGATATGACCGACAAGCTCCTTGGCTATGAGGGGAAGGAAGTGATATTCGGGATAAGGAGTGAGGATATATATGATAAGTTATTTGTTTCAGAGGCTCCACCAGAAAATACCATAACTGCTGTCGTTGAGGTAATTGAGCCTATGGGCAGCGAGGTTTATCTTCACATGAATACCGGAACCCAGATTTTTACGGCAAGGGTGGGAGGCCATGATAAACCAACAGTTAACCAAGAGATTGATTTAGTATTGGATATGAGCAAGATTCATATTTTTGATAAGGAAACAGAAGAAACCGTGGTTTAAATCATAACTAACCCCTCAATTTGCAAAACACTCCCTTTTAATATGGAACGAACCTTAAGGACAAGATTAATTAATTTAATTCTGGCACTAACTTGGATTATCTCCATAGCTATTTTAGTTAGGGTATCTTCAAAATATATGGAGTTCAACCCCAAGTTTTTCAAGGAGTTTATCGGGGTCCTTTTGATTCTACTTGGTACTGTGATAATTCCCAGCTGGAGAAGTCTTGGTATATTCGGGGGTACGGCGGCGCTAATTCTTTGTGCATTAATATCCTCGATCGTGTCGCTCGGAACCGGTTTAATGGGCTATCTTACTGCTATATTGTTCTATGTAACGATATGGTCTGGCTGTTATTTTTACCATACAAACCTAAAGAAGCTATCCAGAAATGTTTCCATAAAGATTGATGAGATATCATCAAAAAAGAATATTAGAAAAATAGAGATTGAAAGACATAAGCTTTTGACAGATGCATTGAATAAAAAAATTTCGAGGTACTATACCTTAAATGAATTTACTGGCAACCTTTCCTCGACCCTTAAGCTTAATGAATTGGCAGATATAATCGTGAAGGGTACGTTCAAGACCCTTGGAAAATCCGAAACATGCCTTTTATTTATGATTGAGAAAGGCGCCAATCAGTTGTCCTTAATTTCATCAACCACATCCGATTTTGCAATTAAAATTAAATCAAAGCAAGGAGATATCTTCGATAAGTGGGTCATGAAGCAACGACAAGGCCTTTTGGTTCTTGATGCAAAGAAGGACTTTAGGTTCAGTTTTGCAGAGGCAGAATACAATAGAGATTTTAGGTCGATTATAGCAAGCCCAATTACCAGCGATAATAGGGTCATAGGAATTTTGAGGCTTGATAGCAGAAAGCCCGAAAATTATTCGCCAGATGACCTGAGACTTCTAAACATTATTTCTAATTTAATAGCGATATCGCTTCAAAATGCGCTTCTGTATAAGGAAACCGAAGAGCTGGCTATTAAGGACGGTTTAACAGAGCTTTACGTTAAGCATTATTTCCTTGAGATGTATGAGGAGGAGTATCAGAGGGCGGTTAGGGCAAACTACGATCTATCAGTGCTTATGATCGATATAGATTATTTTAAGGCCTATAACGATAAATTTGGCCATACAGCAGGCGATATAGTGCTTAGGCGTGTAGGAGCGATATTAAATAGTATAGTCCGTGAAGATGATCTGATAGCAAGGTATGGTGGAGAAGAGTTTGTTATGGCGTTACCTAAAATCAGCAAGAACGAGGCACTTATGATTGCTGAGAAGTTACGGGGAATTATAGAGTCGGAAGTCTTTTTACTAAGAAGGGAAAGAACCACCGTTACGATCTCTATAGGGGTTGCGACATTCCCCGTGGATGTGCGCGGGAAGGATGATTTAATAAGAGAGGCGGATCTACATCTTTTGAAGGCCAAGAGAACTGGCAGAAACAAGGTCTGCGCTGCTTAAGGAATTAAATTATGCATGCTATTGATAAGGTAAACAGGTTATTACAGAGTTTTAGGGGGAAAGATAGTGCCAATGTATTTCTTTTAGTTTTTTTATTTACTATCTCTATTGCGGTATACATAGCTTCAGTCGTCCAGATAAATAAGACACATATTTTCCCTCTACTTTATTTTTTACAGGCAATTCCTTTGATTGCGATTACCTATTTCTATGGTGCCAGGGTCGCATACTTTTTGAGCGCCTTATTAAGCTTTCTTTTATTTTCATTCATTCTTTTTGATGCCTCATTGTTTCCAATAGTAATATCAATAATGATACTAAATACCGTTCCAGTAATCTCAAGTCGGTTTTATGGCCATTTTAGAGGCTATAGAAAGCAAGAGAACCTAAGATTCGAGAACGCAGTTAGAGCATATAATGAACTACAAAAAGATGATGAAGCAATAAATGCTACAAACCACCTCCTTGATTCAAAATTACTGGATACAATCGAGCTTTACGAGGTTGCAAAGGAGATGGGTTTGAGTATGGAGTTTTCTGAATTATCCAAGGTTTTAAGTAAAACCCTGATCAGATTTTTTAAATCAGAAAGGTATAAGCTATTAACTTTTAAAGAGGGTAACGAGCCTTTTGTCCTTGATAAAATTTACGAAATAACCTACACGCAGTCAGAAGAAGCTTCGCAGCCAGTTGTTTCCTTAATCAAACAGATTAATAAGGATGAGTCAGACATAAGCCTCCTTGAGTTCATGAAGCGTGAGAATAAGAGCATATTGATCGAGGATAGAGAGACCGACGAACTCTATAATGAGTTGAAGCTCGCAGAAAACATAAATACATTTTTGGCCATACCTCTTACCATTGAGAATAAGCCAATATCTATTTTGACAGCTGAAAATATCGAGCTGAAGGACGTTGATAGATTCAAAATTGTAGCTAGCCAATTTGCCTTGGAACTCAAGAAGGTTGGCTTATATGAGAAGGTTCAGGAACTTGCAATAACAGATTCATTAACAGGCTGTTATAATAGACGGTATTTTTTGGAGAGGCTTGAAACCGAACTTGTGCGTTCATATCGACATCACGTAAAACTTGCTTACCTTATGTTAGATATTGACCACTTTAAATCTTACAATGATCAATATGGGCATCTTGTTGGGGATTTTATACTAAGGGAGCTAGGAGATATATTGCGTGGTAACCTTAGGGAGATCGATTTGGTTTCAAGGTATGGTGGTGAGGAGTTTGCAATCGTTCTTCCTGAGACAGATAAGGATGGTGCTCTTTTTGTAGCAGAGAGAATAAGAAAGACTGTAGAGACATATGCTATACGGGCGTATGATGAAACATTGCATATCAGTATCAGCATCGGAATAGCTTGCTTTCCGGAGGATTCAACGTTAAACCGCCAGATTATAGATTTTGCAGATAGTGCACTTTATAAGGCAAAGGAGCTAGGTAGAAATAGAGTTGTCGTATATGGTAGCTCTAAATCAAAATAGAGGGTTCTAATTGAAGAAGAAATCATTCATTGTTGGCGTTGATTTGGGTGGAACAAATACAAAAATCGCCCTAATATCACCAAGTAAAAAAATTGTAGATAGAACCACATTTTATACAGCACTCTATAAAAACAAACAAGGCCTGATTAAGCGTATAGCAGATGAGGTAAAAAACATAATAACAGCAAATAAGATTTCCTTGGGGGATGTTAAGGGGGTTGGGTTAGGGTTACCTGGTCTTATCGATCCAACAAATGGTATTGTTTTTAAGTTAATTAATATTCCCGGCTGGAAAAATGTTCCTCTCAAGAAGATCCTCGAGAATAAACTTAATTTACCTGTTTCTATAGATAACGATGTAAACGCCACCTGTTTGGCTGAGTTTTTATATGGAGCTGGTAAGGGTTCAAAAAATATGGTGGCGGTAAGTCTTGGTACGGGCGTTGGCGCAGGGATTATTATTAACTCCTCGCTATATAGAGGCTCCAGTTTTAGTGCCGGTGAATTTGGCCATATTCAAATTGATAAGAATGGTCCGAGGTGTGGATGCGGTAACAATGGGTGCCTGGAAAGCTTCTGCGGAAATTATGCCATTATAAGAAGGGCTAAAAGTAAGATAAAGCGAAAGAAATCAACGATATTGTCTGATAAGATTCGGGATCTAACCCCTTATCACTTAAGCCAGGCTGCAAAAAAAGGTGACGCCATAGCGCTTGAAACTTGGAGAGATATCGGAAATTCTTTGGGGGTCGGCCTGTCATTTCTGGTGAATGTACTTAACCCGGAAAGGATCGTTATCTGCGGTGGCGTGTCTAACTCAGGTAAGTACTTAATGAGACCGCTCATTTCAAGCTTAAAGAAGAACTCTTTGTCAGTGCCGTATAATAAGGTGAAGGTGGTTTTTTCCAAGCTTGGTCAGGATGTAGGTGTTATAGGTGCGGCAAGTCTTGTATCGTACGCTAGTTCTAAGAAATAGAGAATCAGTAGAAGGAGGAGAAAGATAGATGAAGTTCTTTATCGATACGGCAAATCTTGATGATATAAAGAAGGCAAATAGCTGGGGTATATTGGATGGTGTAACTACCAATCCATCTCTGATTGCAAAAGAAAAGAAGGATTTTACCTCAGTAATAAAAGAGATAGTAGGTATTGTTGATGGTCCGGTAAGTGCGGAGGTTATTGATCTGACATTCGAAGGAATGGTCAAGGAGGCAAGAGAACTATCCAAGATCCACAAAAACGTTGTCATAAAAATACCTATTACCGAGGATGGACTCAGAGCTATCAAGGTTCTTGCTGGTGAGGGGATAAAGACAAATGCAACATTATGTTTTTCGCCATCACAGGTATTACTTGTTGCAAAAGCAAAAGCTACATATGTAAGCCCATTTGTGGGCAGGCTTGATGATATAAGTGAGTCTGGCATGGAATTGATAGCCCAGATTAAACAAATTTACGATAACTATAAATTTGAAACAGAGGTTATTGTCGCAAGCATCAGACATCCATTGCATGTTGTTGAAGCTGCTATGATGGGTGCTGATATTGCTACGATACCATTTTCGATCATGGAGAAATTATTTAAACATCCACTTACAGATATAGGGATACAGAGATTTTTGGATGACTGGAAGAAGTTAAACTCATAGTAGAATATGCCCAAAAAGACTTTTTTAGTACGAATTATAGTTTCACTGTTCTTGCTGTTTGTATGCTTTGAGCATTCCTTTACATTGGAAATCAGCAACGATAAAGAGGGCTCTGGGTCAAGTTCTATAATCTGTTCAGGAGACAGGATAGAGTATTATGAACAGGCGAATAAGGTAGTTGGAGAGGGAGATGTTGTTATTAAGTATAAGGGCGATAAGCTAACGTGTGATAAGATTACCATCTTTACAGAGACTAAAGATGCTATATGTGAGGGCAATGTTAGATTTTACCAGGGAAAAAGCGTTTTTTCCGGCAATAGATTCAGCTATAATTTTGAGACAAGAAAAGGAACTATCCTTGATGCAAGGGCGATGAGCATGCCTGTCCATGGAAAGGGCAAGACAATAGAAAAGGTTCAGGCAAGAAGGTTTACTATAAGGGATGGCTATATAACCACCTGTGAATATGAAAAACCGCACTATAAAATTCGAGGTAAAGAAATAGAATTGCTCCTTGAAGACAAGCTTGTCGTACGAAATGCTGTGTATTACTTAGGCAGGTACCCTCTTATGTACTTTCCATACTACTCCTATCCATTAAGAGAAGACAGGCCGCGTGTTACGATAGTGCCTGGCCACTCTAAGGCATGGGGTGTTTATGCACTTACATATTGGAGGTACTATTTTACTGATGATTCAAGGGGGTATATACGATTAGATTACAGGGAAAAGATGGATTTTGCCAGTGGATTTGATTACGATTTTAAACATCCTATTCTTGGTGAGGGAGAACTTAACGTCTACTATATGAATGAAAGAGAAATAGCCGACCATATATATACTAACCCTAGGGAGTTGGTGCAGGAAAGGGAAAGGTTTGCAGTCGACTTTAAAGACAGGATAGAGCATGATAAGAATACACTTACGCTTATAGAATACCATAAATACAAGGATACCAACTTCAGGAAGGATTACTTTTATAAGGAATACGAGACCCTTAAGAAGACCCCAGAGAGCTATATTTCATACACAAAGGATTACACCAATCATTCATTTAACTTTTATGCCCAGAAACGGATGAATAGGTTTTGGTCAGAGACCGAAGTAATGCCTGAGGTACGGTATAACTTAAGGAATCAAAGGCTTTGGAATTCGAAGTTTTACCTGGAGGGAGATTACTCGGCAACTCACTATAATAGAAAGAGCGCTTTAGCCGTAAGTGATGACCAAAATGATAAGAGGCTTGATATTTTCAATAAATTATCGTATCCCACAAAGCTTCCTGGCAAATTTAGGTTTTTAAGCTTTACTCCATATGTGGGCACTAGGCAGACTCTTTATTCAAGGAACCTTGATGGCTCTGAAAGATATTTTATAAGGGGCATACCATACTATGGTTGGGATCTTACTACAAAGTTTAGCAGGGTATTTCTTACTCAAGGAGAGTTCTTGGGTGTTAAGATAAATAAACTTAGACATGTTATAACACCGAGCATTAATCAGGACTACATTTGGAACCCAACGGTGCCCTCATATAAATTGGCAGGGCTTGGCGGAGCAGATTCTACGACCTTCAGTAATGTGGTTACATTTAGTATTGACCAAAGATTGCAGACCAAATGGCCCAGGGTTGATGAGGATCCTCTAGAGACAGATCTTAATATACGGGAAGATTTTGTTACCCAAGAGGAAGAGGATGAGGAGGATGAGTCCCCTGACGGGGACAAGCCCGGTGAAGCTGAAGAAGTTGATGATGATCTGGAGATAATTGATCTTATAAACTGGCTTACCACCGTTTCTTTTTACCCGCATGAGTTTTTTGCCGGGGTGCATGCGAACCGCAAGGATTTTTCAAACATAAACAGCAAAATTGAGATAAGGCCTAAGCGCTGGATGCAAATAACGGCCGATACCAGCTATAATAAGTATTCAAGAGACTTCGAGACATTTAACCTTGAGTATACGATAAAGAAAAAAGATAAATGGCAGCTAGATCTTGCTCATAGGTATCAGCAGAATAGCTTGGGAGAGATAACGGGACGCTTAAATTGGGTTATGAATCCCAAGTGGTGCATAGGCGTATATGAACGTTTTGATTTAAAGGCATTTGATCATGGGTTTAAAAAGATAAATGATCTTAAGACGCAGGAGTATTCTTTAATTCGGGATATGCACTGCTGGACCGCAGAGCTTTCCTATAGAAACACAAGAGGTTATGGTTCTGAGATATGGCTGGTTTTTAGATTAAAGGCAAATCCTGATGTTCCGGTTGAGTGGAGTACAAGCTTTGATGAGAGAAAGGCCGGTTCACAGTGGTTTGAAACGAGTGCGAGATAACATTAATTTATTTAACAGTTCTATGGCAATTTGAAGGGATGATGAGGTAAAAAATGAAGATAGGAATCATAGGAACAGGTTACGTAGGTCTTGTTACGGGTACATGCTTTGCGGATTTAGGTAATTCCGTAACTTGTGTTGATATTGACAAGAAAAAGATAGAGGGATTAAAAAAAGGTAAGCTCTCTATCTATGAGCCTGGATTAGAGGATTTAGTAAAGAGAAATTTGCGTGAAGGAAGGCTTAAGTTCACTACCAATATCGCTGAAGCGGTTAGAAACTCTGTAGTAATCTTTATAGCTGTTGGTACGCCCCCAAAGGAAAATGGAGAAGCTGACCTAAGCTATATTGAGGATGTTTCGAAAAAAATAGCTCAAAGCATGACCAGCTACCGTTTGATTATCGAAAAAAGTACTGTGCCGGTTGAAACGGGCAAGTGGGTGGAGCATACTATCAAGATTTATAATAAGAAGAAAGTCAAGTTTGATGTAGCCTCAAACCCAGAGTTTTTAAGAGAAGGCTCCGCCATTACCGATTTTATGCATCCTGACAGGATTGTAATAGGTGTTGAGAGTAAGAGGGCAAAGGATCTATTATTCGAGCTATACAGACCACTGAAATCCAATATAGTAGTTACCGATATAAAGAGCGCTGAGCTCATAAAGCATGCCTCTAATTCATTCCTTGCAACAAAGATCTCGTTCATTAATGCTGTGTCAAATGTTTGCGAGTTGGTTGGTGCCGATGTTGTAAAGGTTGCTGAAGGAATGGGTCTTGATAAGCGGATTGGCAAGACCTTCTTAAATGCGGGAATTGGCTTTGGAGGTTTTTGTCTTCCCAAAGACCTTGATGCATTTGTATCAATTGCCAAAAAGTTTGGGTATGATTTCAGCCTTCTTCGTGAAGTAAAGAGAATAAATGAGCACCAGAAGGAATTGATTATCAAAAAGGTTGAAGAGAATCTATGGATTCCAAGGAACAAGGTGATTGCGGTTCTAGGGCTTTCCTTTAAGCCCAATACCGACGATATGAGGTTTGCCCCTTCGGTAGATATCATCAAATCTTTACAGAACAATGGCTCAAAGGTTAGGGTTTTCGATCCACAATCTATGGAAAAGGCAAAAAAGATGTTGGGCGACGCAAGATTCTGCAAGGATCCATATGAAGCCGCAAAGGGAGCTGACTGTTTAATAATAACCACAGAATGGAATGAGTTTAAGGAACTTGATTTTGCTAAGGTAAAGAAAAACATGAAGGTGCCATTGATTATAGATGGAAGAAATATATATGATCCTAAGAAACTCAAAAAATTGGGATTTAAGTATATAGGAATTGGAAGACATTAATTTTCAATCAACTGGAGGACTGAATACATGATAGATGGCGTTAAAGTAAAGAATTTAAGAAAAATTCCTGATGAACGTGGTAAGCTCATGGAGATATTAAGAAATGATGATGAACTTTTTTTGGAATTCGGACAGGTCTACGTAACAACCGCTTTGCCTGGTGTTGTGAAGGCGTGGCATTACCATAAGCTTCAAACAGATAATATTACATGTGTATTTGGTAAGGTTGTCCTCGCCTTGTACGACTCGCGCAAGGATTCACCCACCTTTGGAGAGGTGAATGACTTTATTTTAGACCTCGATGAGCCAAAGCTTGTTCATATTCCACCTATGGTATTTCATGGTTTTAAATGTACAGCCGATCATGAATCTTATGTAATGAACGTCCCGAATTTAAGTTATAACTATGAAAAGCCGGATGAGTACCGCTTAGATCCGTATGAAAACGATATAGCTTATAATTGGAGAGAAAAATGAAAGATGATTTAAAGGGTGTAATCTTAGCAGGTGGCTTGGGCAAGAGACTTGATCCGCTAACAAAGATCACAAATAAGCATCTACTTCCGATTTACAATAAGCCGATGATTTATTATCCTATACAGGCCCTGGTAGATGCCGGTATACGCGATATTCTATTGGTTACAGGGGGAAACAACGCAGGTGATTTTTTAAGGCTACTTGGAAACGGTTCAGAATTTGGCTTAAAGCATATTGATTATACCTATCAAAAAGGTGAAGGTGGAATTGCAGAAGCTCTCCAATTAGCAGAACATTTTGCTGAAAACTCAAGAATAGTCGTAATACTTGGAGATAATATAATTGGTGGTAAGATAAAAAAATATGTCG
>CAZOIE010000022.1:0-10569 GCA_964579905.1 uncultured Planctomycetia bacterium | reverse complement strand
CAAATCCTTCCACATAACTAGCCTAAAATACAGAAGATCGATAGACTTTTGTAAATATAAACAACACCTAGATAAGACAATATTGATTTTTCAATACTTTTATTATATTTCATAGAAAAAGCAATAAGTATATTAATAGGATAAAACCAAATGAAATCCAAAAAAACATATACAGTACTACTAGTCCTAGCTGCCTTGCTTATTCTAACACCTTCAAATGAGGCATATGCCAACCTGCTGAGCAACGCTGGTTTTGAGGATTGGATAATGTACCAGGGCAAAGAGGTCCCCTCTGATTGGACACATATGTTTAACTATGGCAGTGTCAGCGGCACTAAGGAATCGACAGTGAAAAGAAATGGTGGCTACTCTGGAAAAATGGAGAGGGCCGGTAGAAATGACAGGGGTTGGGGAGGCTGGCTTCAAGAGGGACCATTTACAGCTGGGCAAACTCTATATGCAAAACAGGCGGTCAACATACCAAGAGATCTTGTATCCATGAGGGTTAGGCTAAGGTTGGATTTCTTGGACTCATCGGGAAATAGTGTGCTTCCAAGAAATCAAATAACGGTTCTTGATGGAGTAACAGATGCTACGAATGGGTGGGAGTTTTTGACAAAGACATCTGTTGCACCTGCCAATACTGCAAAGTTTCAGTATACAGTCCTCTTTGAAAGTGCTGGTCCTAGCTCACGCTCTGATATTGTTTACTTAGATGATGCTTATGCCGGCACAACACCAGTACCGGAGCCTGCAACTATCCTGCTATTTGGATCTGGTCTACTAGGAATACTAATGATACCAAAGAAAAAATAACAGCTAAAACTCTCTACTAAAATTCTCAAAAAAAGCGTCATTCTCTATTAAAAATGGCGCTTTCTTATTCTATAAGAGGAACTCTATTAATATTATAGAGAGAAAAAAATAAAAAACCCCTTGACACACTAATGCTTATATGGTATTTTCTTACAACATTTAAAAAGGAGGAGATATGGAAGAGGATATCAAACTCAATGAACCACAGATAGAAACAGTACCATGGGAAAATAGAAAAGAAACAGGTCTTTTGAGCAGTTTAATTACAACCTGGAAAGAGGTCGTATTTAAACCTGGAACTTTCTTTTCAAAGGTTGATCCAAAGGGTAAGATTAAGGATGCACTCCTATTTGGAATAATCCCCGTATCAGTTTCAATAGTGGTATCTGCTATAATTGGAATACTTTACCAGGTAATAGCAAAGAGGCCTCCGGTTGGAATGACATCTAACCAAGTAGTCACATTTAATCTGGTATTTATGGTTGTTTCACCGCTTTTGGCAACAATCGGGCTTTTTATCGGAAGCGCCATTTACCACCTTTTTGTATTACTCTGTGGTGGTAGAAAGGGCTTTGCAGCAACATTTAGGGTAATGGGATATGCCAATGCTATAGCAATATTTAGCCCAATACCAGTAGTCGGCCCACTGGCAGCATTTAGCTTAACAGCCTCCTTGTTTGTAGGCATCTATTCAATCATACTCCTTGTTAAGGGATTTAAGAGAGTCCATGACATATCCACTGCAAGAGCGATATGGGCGGTGCTTATCCCGGTATTTCTTGGAATATTACTCTTTGTATTTTCAGCTGTACTATTGGGGGTTTTCCTATCAATGGCCCCTGGCGGAGCTACTACACCATAGGTTAGGGTAAATAACATGAAAAAGGTTTTAAAGACAAAAAAAGATACGAACAGAAAATGGTTTGTAATTGATGCAGATGGAAAGGTCCTTGGAAGGCTTGCAGTTCAAATAGCCAGGGTGCTCTCCGGGAAGAACAAGGAGTCTTTTACTCCGCATATCGATAATGGGGACTGTGTCGTAGTAATAAATGCAAGCAAGATAAGATTTACAGGTAATAAGCTTTCAGAAAAAGTATACACCAGGTATTCTGGATATCCTTCAGGATTGAAGAAGTTTACCTTAGGTGAATTATTCAAAAAGAAGCCGCAAGAGGTCATAAGAAGGGCTGTAAAGGGAATGCTTCCTAAAAATAAGCTTGGAAGTAGGATGATAACCAGGTTGAAGGTATATCCTAACGCAGAGCATACTCAAAAAGCCCAGCAACCTCATGAGTTAAAGATCAAGTAATAGAGGATAATATGGACGAAAACAAGTATTGTGCAACAGGTAGAAGAAAAGAGTCGGTGGCAAGGGTCAAGCTAACAGAATCACAGAATCCTGTTATAACTATAAATAAGAGGAGTATGGACAGCTTTTTCCAGAGAGATGACCTTAAAATTATAGTTAAGCAGCCTCTTGTATTGACGCAGACACAGAAAAAACTGAATATTGACGTTAACGTAGCTGGTGGAGGCATAAAGGGCCAAGCAGAGGCAATCAGGCTTGGTATTGCCAGGGCACTTGTAATGCTGGATGAGACATTCAAGCCGTTGCTTAAACAAAACAAGCTTCTTACGCGCGATCCCAGAATGCGTGAAAGGAAGAAATATGGTCAGGAGGGAGCAAGAAGGCGATTCCAATTCTCAAAACGTTAACATATTGATTTAAGTCAATAAATAGATATTATCAAAGCCTATTTTGTCGATACAAAAAACCCTTGACGAAATAGGCTTTTTTGATTTAAAATTAACTAACATATCGACTTGCGCAAAAGGGCTTCGCTTAGAAGCCCTGTATAATTTACAAAAAAGGAGTAAATTTTGATAAATTGTTCAATTGTTGGTGCTACCGGTTATACCGGAGAAACATTAGTTGAAATACTTTTGAAGCATCCAGGCATAAAGATCAAAAATCTGTATGCAAAAATTGATAAATCTATGCCTTTTTGTGAGATTTTTCCAAGGTTCAATGGTAGGATAAACAATCTATGTAAGCCTTTAAATATTAAAGAGCTTGATGCGACATCTGATATTATTTTCCTTGCACTACCTCATAGTATTTCTATGAATATAATTAGGAAAATCAATAGTAAGGGCAAGATAATAATTGACCTAAGCGCTGACTATAGATTGAAAGACCCAAACAATTATAAAAAACATTATGGTACTTCGCATATTGATAAGAAAAACTTAAGTGCCGCTATATACGGAATCCCAGAACTTAGCAGAAAGAAGATAAAGAAGGCCAAGATCATTGCAAACCCGGGTTGTTATCCTACTGCAACAATATTGGGACTTGCACCCGTAATATCTAAGGGTAATCTTATAGATACAAAATCTATTATAATTGATGCTAAGACCGGTTTTACGGGTGCTGGCAGAAATCCAAAGCCAAACTTGATCTTCTCTGAGATCAATGAAGATATAAAGCCATATAAGGTGAACAGTCACCAACATGTGCCTGAGATGGAGCAAGAGCTTAACAGTATCTCAAAGAAGAAGATCGCGCTTACGTTCGTCCCGCATCTTATTCCCATAGATAAGGGGATTATTTGTACTATTTATGTCAAGCTGTTGAAATCTACTACGCAAAAGCAGCTTGAGGATCTCTATAAAACATTCTACAAGAATGAGAAATTTGTTAGGGTTCTAAAAAAAGGTCTAATTCCAAGCTCCAAAAACGTTCTTAACACAAACTTCTGCGATATTGGTTTACACGTAGACAATAAGAAGAAGCAGGTAATAATCATAAGCGCTATCGATAATCTACTAAAGGGAGCAGCGGGACAGGCCGTTCAGAACATGAATATTATGTGCGGCTTTAAGGAAACCACAGCTCTACTATAATTAGAGGGATTGATGAAAAAGTATAAAGGTATATGTACCCCTAAAGGCTTTGTGGCAGGCGGCATTGCCTCTGGTATAAAAAAGAAGGGTCTGGACCTTGCACTGATTTATTCTGCCTCACCGTGTAAGGCGCAGGCCGTTATGACCAAAAATATGGTCTTGGCTGCACCCAACATAGTAACCAAGAAAAAGCTATCTAAAAGTAAAAACATGCATGCGGTCCTAATAAATAGCGGGAATGCAAATTGCCTGATGGGTAAAAAAGGAATAATGGATGCTGAGGAACTTTGCGGCCTTGTTGCCGAGAAGCTTAGAATAAACAAAAACTCGGTATTGTGCGCTTCTACTGGAATCATTGGCAAAAAACTACCCCTGGCAAAAATGAAGAGGGCGGTACCACCACTTGTTAATAAGATAAATGTTGACGGCGGCATAAGTGCTGCAAGGGCCATCTTGACAACCGACAAGTTTTCAAAGTCTAAATCTGTTACCTTTAAGATAAAGGGCGTGCCGGTCAAGATAGGTGCTATTGCAAAGGGTGCTGGGATGATAGAGCCAAATCTTGCTACTATGCTTTGTTTTGTAAGTACCGATGCAAACATATCTGCGGGTATTCTTAAAAGAGCGCTTACAGAAGCTACAAACAGCTCATTCAATTGTATAAGTATAGATGGTCAGATGAGCACAAACGATATGGTGCTAATACTTGCAAACGGCCTTGCCAACAACGCCGTTATATCTAACACAGACTCTGTTGGATATAAGACATTTAAAAACGCTCTCTATGAGGTATTGGGGCATCTTGCAAAGCAAATCGTAGCGGATGCTGAGGGAGGCTCCAAGATTATCGAGATAAACATAAAAAATACCAAAAGCGAGAGCGATGCAAAGATAGTAGCAAGAAGTATAGCAAACTCAGCACTTGTAAAAACGGCAATGTATGGTGAAGATCCGAACTTTGGCAGGATAATGGCTGCTGTGGGATCATCCCCTGGGACTAAGCTTAAATTAAACAAGATAAAATTATTCATCCAGGGCATATGCGTTGTTAAGAACTCCGATATATGTAGCTTTGATCTAAAAAAGCTTAGAGCCAAGCTTAGGAAAAAAGAGATAAATATAACCATTGACTTAGAACAAGGCGCAAGTAGCTTCACTATGTTAACATCCGATCTAACAAAGGAATACGTTAGATTAAATTCAGCCTACTCCACATAAGGAAAAGATATGAAACATATAATCAAAAAAGCGGATATTCTAATAGAGTCGCTCTCCTACATAAAAGAGTTTAAGGGAGATGTCTTCGTAATTAAGATAGGCGGTGAGAATATAGAGGATAAGGCGGTATTTGATAACCTACTTAACAATATAGCGTTCCTTAGCTTTGTCGGTATAAAGGTTATTCTAATCCATGGTGGGGGTAAGTTCATAAGCCGCAAGATGAAACTCTCTGGGATCAAGCCCAAGTTCGTAGATGGCCTGCGTATTACTTGCAAAGATACGATATTGATTGCCGAGGATGCGTTGTATAGATTAAATCAGATCATCGTGGAAAAGCTTAAGAAGCTGGGTGTTCATGTAGTTGGCCTTAACCCAAGAGAGGTAACTGTTATATCTGCAAAGAAGAAGCAGTCCCAGATTGACTTCGGGTTCGTTGGCGATGTTAAATCGATAAACAGGAAGAAGCTCAACAGCTTACTTAAAAAGGATAGCGTTATTGTAATCTCGCCACTAGGTCAAGGGAGTGATCTCTTCTGCTACAACATAAATGCGGATATGGTTGCTTCAAAGATAGCAACCGCTTTAAATGCAAGGAAGCTTATATTCATGACAAACGTTGATGGCATACTCTCTAAGAAAGGTAAGCACAATCTGCTTTCTACTCTTACTGAAAAAAAGGCCTATGGGCTTATTAAGGATTCCAACATTACAGGTGGCATGATTCCTAAGGTTGAATCGGCACTTAACGCACTGGAAAATGGCGTTAACAAGGTTCATATAATAAATGCGAAGTTAAAACATGCTCTTTTATTTGAGATATTCACAGACAAAGGTATTGGAACCCAAATTATAAAATGAAAACACAAGATCTAATAAGAAACTATGATTCGTATGTAATGTCAACCTATGCAAGATTACCGGTGGCATTAATGACAGGTAAAGGTGCTAGGGTCCAAGACTCAACTGGAAAAGAGTATCTTGATTTCTTTCCAGGATGGGCGGTAAGTGGACTTGGGCACTGTCACCCCACCGTGGTAAAGGCGCTGAAGAAGCAGCTCTCAAGGATAATGCATGTATCAAACAACTTCTACAATGAGCTGCAGGGTGAGCTTGCAAAGGTAATATCGAAGAACTCCATTAATGGTAAGGTCTTCTTCGGCAACAGTGGTGCTGAGGCGAACGAAGCCATGATAAAGCTCTCAAGAAGATACGGAGGGTCCAAGAGGTTTGAGATAATAAGCATGGAGGGCTCCTTTCATGGCAGAACCCTTGCTACGGTTGCGCTTACAGGTCAGAGTAAATACAACAAGGCTTTTGAGCCATTGCCTAGAGGGTTTAAGAAGGTCCCATTTAATGACATTAAAGCGATAAAGGAGGCTATCACAAAGAAGACGGTTGCGATAGTCTTAGAACTCATACAAGGGGAAGGTGGAATTAATATAGCCAGCAAGGGATACATAAAGGCTCTTAGAAATCTTTGCACTAAGAATGACATATTGCTAATATTTGATGAGGTTCAGACCGGTATAGGGAGAACTGGAAAGATGTTCTGTTTTGAGCATTACGGCATCGAGCCGGACATGATTACCATTGCCAAGTCCCTTGGTGGAGGTTTTCCAATTGGGCCACTGGTGGCAAAAAACAGTGTTGCCGATATGTTTACACCAGGGCTGCACGCATCAACATTTGGCGGGAGCCCTTTGGCGTGTTCTTGTGCTTTGGCTACCTTTAAGGCGATAAAGGAGGGCTCGTTACTTTCTAATGCTGAGCATATGGGAAAGTACCTGTTTGAAAAATTAAGCAGCCTCAAGAAAAAATACTCCTTCATTAAGGATATAAGGGGAATCGGCCTGATGATTGGCCTGGAGCTCTCAAGGCCAGGTAAGTCAATAGTTGATGCCTGTATGGAGGAGGGGTTGCTTATCAACTGTACGCAGGAAAAAATCTTAAGGTTCCTGCCTCCAATAACCATAACGAAAAAACAAATCGACAAGGGAATGGTTCTCTTTGAGAACGCACTTTTAAAACACCTATAATAGGGATCAATGTTATGAAAGCAAAAAACTTAATATCTATCAATGAGCTATCGCTCCAAGACATAAATAAGCTCTTTAGGCTGACCGATGATATAAAATCAAAAGGCGGGAAATTCAACAAGGTATTGCAGGGTAAATCCCTGGGCCTTTTATTTCAAAAGCCGTCAAACAGGACCAGGGTATCTTTTGCAGTTGGGATGACACAATTAGGCGGACATTCGGTTTATCTCGGTCCTGATGAGATACAGCTTGGAAAGAGGGAGACGGTTAAGGATGTTGCTAAGGTGCTATCAGGATACTTAGATGGTATCGTAGCCAGGACCTATTCGCATGATGATGTAATGGAGCTTGCTAAACATTCTGATATACCGGTTATAAACGGCTTAAGCGATCTCTTGCACCCCTGTCAGGCGCTAAGTGATTTATATACAATAAGAGAGAAAATGCCAAATCTCAAAAAGGTAAAGCTTGCCTACATCGGAGATGGTAACAATGTACTAAACTCTCTCCTTACGATTGGCGCTAAGACGGGTTTAAACATCACTGCTGCAACACCGAAGGGGTATGGACCTAACAGGAAAATCCTGATAATGGCTCTTAAGAACGCAAAGGCGAGTGGCTCACAGGTTAAGATTTTGAATGACCCAGTACAGGCCATTAAGGACGCCGACTTTGTATACACCGATGTATGGGTGAGTATGGGTAGGGAGGCTGAGAAAAAGAAAAGATTAAAAGCATTTAAAAGCTTCCAAATCAACCTTGAGCTGCTTAAGAAGGGTAAGAAAAATTGCCTTGTAATGCACTGTCTTCCGGCACACAGACAGCAGGAGATTACCAGCCAAGTAATGGATAGCAAGAACTCGATTGTATTCGAACAGGCTGAAAATAGACTACACGTTCAAAAATCGATATTGATAACCCTTTTGAAATGAAGATGTTACGAAGATTAACAATATATATCATTTTAGCTTTTGTAGGCACATATTGTGCACATCAAGCTTTGGGAGAAAAGGTCTTAATAGAAGATGACATCTGTGCTGTAATTAATAACGAAGTTATAACATCAGGAATGCTTCAAGAACGGATGGGCTCTATTGTTCTTAGTCAGAGGAAGAAGCTCTCTGATTATGATGATGAGCAATTAAAGCTTCTTAAGAAAAGATCTCTTGATCAATTAATAGAAGAGGTTCTCCTTTTACAGGAAGCCAAAAAGCAAAACATAATCGTTACCGAAGAGGAGTTAAAAGATACAAGAACCCAGATTATGATAACGAAACTCTTATCTAGAAACATCGACTCACAGATCGAGGTTTCGAATAAGGAAATAAAATCATACTTTACTGATAACAAGGAAGCCTTTAAAAATCCTGAGCTGATTAAAATAGAGGAGGTCTTCCTGCTTGTTAAGCCGGGCTCAAGTACAAGTGAATGGGAAGAAGCCCAGATAAAGATGGATGAGCTTTATCTGACAATCAAGGATTCAAGCGATTTCCTGATGGCAGCTAAGGGATTAAGCAAAGATGTCTCTGTCGGTAGGTCAGATTTTCTGAGACGGGGCTCCTTGCCCCCCGAGGTTTCAAACATAGCATTTAATATACCTGTCGGGCAGATGAGCAAGGTAATAAAATCCTCCATAGGGTTTCATGTAGTAAGGCTGGTTGATAAAAAAGCACCCAAGCAGAGAAAACTTAGCGAGGTCAATGCTTATATAAGAGAGGCTATATTTAGGAAAAAGGCCAGAGAAAAATATGAAGAGTGGATTGAGAATTTAAGGTTGAAATCGGTTATAGACAAAAAAGCCAAATGAGATGGCCTACACTGATAATTTCCATCTTTGTTCTACTCTTTTTTTCAGCAATAGTTCTTGCTCAAGATAGCGATGAGATAGTAAAAATCCAGGTTGATGGAAACCTGAATATCGAAAAACAAGAGATAATCTCTGCTTTAGACGATTATTTGGGTAAGGAAATAAGTAGAAAGAAGCTTAGAGCTGGCATATCTACGGTATACGAGCTTGGCTTCTTTGAAGATGTAAAGATGAAGGCCATAGACACCAAAGAGGGTATAGTGCTGATAACAACAGTAAAGGAAAAACCAAGGCTTAAATATTTCCGTGTCATAGGGAATAAGTTCATTAAACCCAGGCATATTCAACAGGCGCTGGAGCTTAGGGCCGATGAGTCAAGATTCGTAGATAAGGAGATGCTCGATAGGTGTACTGAAAAAATTGTAAAACTTTATAGAGACTCTGGATACTACTTTGCAGTCGTTTATCCAAGGACAGAGCTTGATGAGCTGACAAACGAAATGACCGTAACTTATGTAGTTGACGAAGGAATGCGCGTAAAGGTAAAAGATGTATCAATAGCCGGAAGTTCGCTATTTGGTCAAGATGAGCTGCTTTCCGGTATGAAAACAAAAAAGACCGGATTCCTTACGCCTGGTATATTCTCATACGGTGAATTGGAGGAAGATATTGAAAAAATCACTTCAAAATACCATAACAAGGGATTTATTAATACAGAGGTATTTCATAGGCTGTATTTTGATGACAAGGAAAAGCTTGTTAGCGTATTACTAACCATTGAGGAAGGCAACCAGTATAAGGTGCGTAGTATTGCGATAGACGGTAACAACGCTCTTTCAAATAACGAGTTTAGAAAAAGTTTTCCACTAGCCGGTGGAGATGTATTTAGCAGGGAGCTCTTTAAGAAGGGTATAAACAATATACGTTCCTTCTACTCAAGAAACGGATTTTTACTTCTTGAGTTGAAACAGTCTATTAGGGTAAATGATATAGAGCGTAGCGTGGATATACGTCTTGGTATCGATGAAGGCCCTGGGACGTACTACATCAATAAGATAGCTATATCCGGCAACCAGAAAACAGACGAAAATCTTATCAGGAGATTTCTACTAGTAAAGGAAAACGATGTATTTGACGGATATAAGATATTTCTATCACAGCGAAAATTACAGGAGCTTGGGTATTTTACCAATGTTGAGATACTTACTCAGCCGACAGATACGCCTAATAAAAGGAATCTGGTTGTTCAGCTTGAGGAGGGTGGAACCTCCATGTTTGAGGCTGGGTTTAAATACAGCACCACATTTGACGGAAGCATATATGCAAAATATGATGAAAAGAACCTATTTGGCAAAGGCCAAAGGCTATCACTAAACACCGACCTTGGAGGAAAAAAGGAAGACTCAAGGATTAGTTTTACTAACCCTTACCTATTTGATAAGGAGTTAATGCTAAAAACCAATCTTTATCTCAATGAGACGAAGATACCTCGAAGATACTTTAAGGAAAAAAGGGCGGGCGGTGATATTGGCCTTGGCCGGCAATTATTTACGTACACCTACTGGAATACCGTATATAAATATGAGGAGGTTAAGACTTATGACGTGGGGCCTGAGGTGGCCGGTTACATAACCCCTGATAAATCTACAGTGGCAGGGACTACCACAAGCCTTACGAGGGATACCAGGGATAGTAGCTTCTATGCGCTTAGGGGTTCATTAAACAGAATAAGCGTGGAAAATTCAGCCTCCTATTTAGGAAGCGATTATAACTTTGTAAAGT
>CAZOIE010000021.1:0-10595 GCA_964579905.1 uncultured Planctomycetia bacterium | reverse complement strand
GGTGGGTCTGCGTCCCCTCGGCATAAGCCTTATTTCCAACGCGCTAGGTAACATATTAGAGAAGGTTGGTGAGGTAGATCCCAAGAAGACAATATGCCTTTTGGATATAGGAGCCAAACAGTCATCGTTATGTGTGTTTAAAGGAGGAAGGTTAGAGTTTAATAGGGATATTTTAACTGCCGGAGACAATATAACGCAGGGCTTGGTGAGGAAAATAACGCTGCCGGAAAAGGTGGTTACCATAAATCTTGAAGAGGCTGAAAAGATAAAACGTCAGTGTGGTATACCCGCCAAGGAAGAACTAGAAGAAAAGGTGGATTTTATGACCAAATCGCATGTTCTTGCGATGTTAAAACCTCCTCTCGAACGCCTATCTACAGAGATCACACGATCTATAAACTATTATCGCCAGCTTTTTAAAGTGACCAAGGTCGATAAGTTATATCTTAGCGGTGGAAGCGCTAGGCTTAAGAATATAGAAAAGTTCCTAGCAGTTTCTTTAAAGGATATAGAGATTAAAAAACTCAATCCTTTAGCGATAATGGGCGGATGGTCCGATCCAGATATCGCAAATGAGGAGTTATTAGAAGAATTAGCGCCGCATCTAAGCGTTGCCTTTGGATTGACTCTTGGGACCAAAAAGACAGCGATAGATTTACTGCCCTTTGAAATCAAACTGCAGGAGAAGTTTAAGATAGTAAGGTCTGTTTTAATAGTGGTTGTTCCCATTGTTGTTAGTATCTTTGTTCTTTTCTATTCTGTTCTCTCAGCGCAAACTGCTCACTACCGTAAAGTTTTTGCCCAGGCAAAGACTACGCTCAAGTCATTTGAATCAACAAAAGAGTCGATAGAGGAATATGATTCCTTAAAAACAAAGATGGAGCAAAGAAAGGAACTTCTTGAGCAAGCGGTAGGAAGACAGCCTCTTTGGTGGGGTATTTTAATAGAGCTTAGCAAGGTAAATCCGGAGGGCGTAACCCTAGAAAGAGTAAATTTGATAAAGGGTTCCAAGCCCATAAGGATTAGAGTAAAAGGGGAGATAGTGCCCACATATACCACAATAGACCTTGCGCTTTCGCAGTATCTTTTAGCCTTGGATGAGTCGCCGTTTTTTGAAAATGTTGAATTGATTTCTCAGGCACGAGATATGTATTCACCAACACCGAAGGCTAAATTTGAAGTAACCCTTAAAATAATTTATTAGGAAATATTATGGCTAAGAATCCTCAAAAGATGGATCTTTTAAAAAGAGAGGTAATCTTTGTAACGGGCCTTTCCGTTATAGCTATTACATTAGCCTACTCACTTCTCTATAAGCCAAAATCTATACAGATAAAAAAGATTCAGAAGCAGATATATGGCGTCCATAAAGATATAGATAAAATGAAACATATGGTTGATCGTGTACCTAATCCCAAGAAAGAGATAGAAGTTATAAAGGAAAGATTGCAGAAATTAAAGGAGAAGGCTATAGATCGGGAACAGATACCGCGTATTATCCAGCAGCTTTTTCAGAAGACGGGTGAGCTTAATATAGAGGTTAGGTCTATTAAGCCACGCGATAACGTTGAGGGCCTATCGGCCGATCTGCCTGAGGGTGTTAGCAAGGTTTTCATAGAGGCAAATATTCGCTGCTCTTATAGAACCTTGATAAATTATGTAAGATCGCTAGAAGACTTGCAGCTGTTGTTTACTATTGAGGATTTATCTATTGGAAAGTCTAGAGTTGAGGCGGTTGAGACCTTAGACGTTACATTACTCTTTAGTACCTATGTTATGGCTTAAATCAAGGATTATTTAATATGGCGATGGACAAAAAGAAGCAGCAGTTGATTATGATGGGGGGCTTGGTAGTTGTATTGCTTTTTGTGCTTGCCAATACCTTTGCGAGCATAAGTAAGAGAAAAAGACGAATGTCTGGGCGAAAGTCAAAGAAAGCTGTGGCGGCCAAAAAAGATGCTGCAAAAAAAGATTCTGCGAGTGTGGCAAAAACAGCAATTGACAGTTCTCTTCCAAAGGTTGGAGGATTCAAGCTAGATAAGAAAATAGCCGAATCACAACTGAGCCGTGTAACCGAAGAAGATTGGGTATTTAGAGATCCATTTTATCCTGCTGGTAAAAAGGCTACTGCCAAAAGAGGATCGCTTGTTTTGAAAGGTATTTCGTACTCTGAGAGTGGCGGGTCATTCGCACTTATAAATGAAGAAATAATAAAAGCGGGAGATAGAGTTGGCGGCAGCAAGGTCGTCAGAATAGAAAGAACTCAAGTAGTTTTAGAAAAGGATGGTCAGGAATATATCCTGACCTTAGTGGAGGAATAATTATGAAAAGGTTAATAATTTTGTTATTGGTGTTTTGCTTAACTTTTACTTCCTCTAGTGGCTTAACTTTTTCCCAAACTCAGGGTAGTGTAGCTTTGCCCAAAGGGCAGGAGATTATCAGCGTTGATTTAAGAGGGGTGGATATCGGTGATGCCCTACGACTTCTTGCGAAACAGCACGATATTAACATAATACTATCACAGGATGTGGCAGGTGTTGTTACTATACAATTTTCTAATGTTACAGTGGATGAAGCCATAGATGCTATCGTTACGACAAACGGTTTCGCCTATACAAAACTGGAGAATGTTTATAAGGTAACCAGCCCTGATGAAGCAGAGCCCTCAACCCGTATATTCAGACTGAACAATGCATCGGCTGAAGAACTTAGGACATCCTTTCAAAGGGTTCTTTCAGCCGTTGGTAGCATTGAGGTGGATGCGCGCTCAAACAGCATTATTGTTACAGATCTTCCAGCTCCGCTAATTACCATTGAGAAGTTGGTTGTAGAATTAGACAGCAAGACTCCGCAGATAAAGATAGAGGCAAAGTTGATTGAGACGGTTTTAGGAAGAGATGATAATCTAGGTATAGATTGGACTATGAAGGCAAGTGCTGTCGGTGCAAGCAGACCATCTACCGTTCCTTTTGTAAACCAGCTTAAAGAGGATGACTATCAGGTCTTGCCGAAAAGTTTACCTACGGATGTAGGCTCGGTAGGAGTTTTCCCTGCTATGGGTACAAACCCAAATGAGCTGACTGGATACCAATTTGCTTTTCCCTATGCGGTAGCGGATGATTTTGTAATGGGTACATTGAATTTTACTGAGCTTCAGATGGTTGTAGAGCTTTTGAAGTCTCGCTCAAAAACAAATCTTCTCTCTGCCCCAAGCATTACAACCCTTAATAATCGGGAGGCAAGCGTTACCATAGGAACAAAGATACCCATACCTTTATATGAGCGTAATGAGACCACCGGCAGTATGGAGGTTACGGGTTATGATGAGCAGGATGTCGGAATAACATTGATTGTAACACCTAATGTTAGTCCAGGGGGCGACATAAGGCTAACCCTACATCCTGAAGTAAGCTCAATAATTGGTTATACCGGACCGAATAATGAAAGGCCTATTGTTTCTACCCGCGAGGCGGATACACAGGTTCAGATAAAGGATGGAGAAACTGTGGTAATAGGAGGTTTGATTAAGGAGGAAGAGGTTAAGAGTGTAAAAAGGGTGCCCATACTTGGGTATATACCCATTTTGGGTTTTCCTTTCCAGAAGACTGTGCGCAGCATGGAAAAGACAGACCTTTTAATCTTTGTCACCGCCCATATTCTTTCAGATGAAAAGAAGAGTTTTTTCAGTTATGAGGCGATGAAAAAGGCCAATCGTAAAGATATTTTTAGAGCGGACATTGAAGGTTATCTAGATGAAACTGATAAACCATTTAAGGCTATGAAAAAAGTGTCAGAAAAGAAGATATCTAAAAAAATGATAAAGCCACCGGAGGCTAACGAAGTATTGAATAAGCCATTTAAACCTAAGAAAAAGAGGTAGAATTGTTTATTAATGAAAGGAACTCTTTTATTATTAGAAAATTTCTGGTATAATATCTGACATATTTACTAATATTAAGAGTATTATTACTACTAATCTATATAGAAAATTTGATCTAGATTAAATAGGCTACTGTGCATAACTTAAGTATTTATTTAAGGAGGAAGAGATGGGGTCAAAAAGCCAGGTAAGAAAGAATAGACTCAATTATATCTTGTACTTGCTTAGTATTTCTATAATAGTGACTTCCTGTTATTTCATTGCCCCCTCGCGTGCAGATGCATGGGATTTCTTCGGATTTTTTAAGAGAGTGGATAAGGCTAAGGTAGAGGAACTTAAAAAACAACTTGAGCAGAAGGAAAGAGAAAACGAGGAGTTAAAGCTTAGGATTAAAAGGGCAGAGCTTGACTCCAGCGGTTTAAGAGAAGCGCTCAATAGACTTGATGATACTATCTCTAACTCTAATGATGTCCGCGTACTTAGTGCACTCAAAGATGAAAAGAGAGAGGTTGAGAGTGAACTTGGCAAACTCAACAAAGATTTAAAAGAGCTCTCTGGCAAGCTGGATATCTCAAGCAAAGAGAACACCACCCTCAAATCAACAATAAAGAACCTTGAAAACCAGATAGGCTCCCATAAGTCCCAACTAAAGGATATCAATGCTGAGAAGAATAGCCTCGAGGCAGAACTTAAAAAAGTTATCTCCGACAAGATGGAGATTAAGCAGAAGCTGGAAGAGAACAAGGCAAAGACCTCTATGATGCAAGAGGGGACAGCTCTTTTAGAAGAGCAGATAGCCACGCTAAAGGAACAACTAACCGATTATAAATCTCAGATTAAGATACTTACACAACGCAATTAGGCTCAGCAGGATGATTATAGTTCGTTACGCAAGAGATTAGAAGAGCAGATAGCCACGTTAAAGGAGCAGATAACTGACTATAAATCTAAGAATGAAATACTGGTTAGGCAAAGCGAAACTCAAAATTCCGATTATGATGCTTTGCGCGATAGATTTGAAGAGGTGTTGCTTGAAAATGCCGATCTAGAAAAGGAGATGGAGGTTCTTAGGCAAAAGGCGCTTGTTTATGATGAGGATGTAAAGGAAAAACAGGAACGCCTTGCTAGTTTAGAACAACAGATTAGCCATCTTAATTCACAAAGCGGCATCATAGAAACCGAAAGAAATTCACTTAAGGAAGATCTTCAGATAGCCAGAAAAGCCACCTCTTATTTAAATTCACAGTTTTCAAAAGCGAAGCAGTCATTGGCAGAAAAATTGGCTGAACTAGAGCAATTGAAGATAGAATTGGAGGATGTAACGTCTATAAAGACTTCACTTACAGATGATGTTTCCTTGCTTGAGGGAGAGCTTGAAACCGCAAAGGCAGAGAGGGATGATTTGGATGAAAAACTATTGTTTGCCTTGGAGAACAAAAAAGAGGTTGATGATAAGTTTGATAGAACAACAGACATAATATCATCCCTAAAAAATAATCTCACGGATATTTCATCTTTACTATCTCAGGATATAGATATGGTAGAATCCACAGATACCCAAGAAGCGTCAAAAGAAAATATCGAGGTAACGCTGCTTCCGGATGGACTGCCTGTGAGAACTGAGGTTGCGGAAGCCCCAGAAGTAAAAATAGAAAAAACACCACAGCCAGCGGTTCAGGAGGTTAAGTCGGTAGTGGAGAAGACAAAGAAAGAAAAAGCACAAGAGGAAAAACTGGCAAGGGACAAGAAAAAAGCTACTTCATATTATAATAGAGGACAGAAGTATGTCGAGCAGGGAAAATATAAACAGGCAGCCAGGCAGTTTAGAAAGGCTATAGAGTGGGATCCTAATGATGCAGATAGCCATTATAATTTGGGAATTAACTATGATGATCATCTGAAAAGAGATAAACTGGCCGCCTATCATTATAAGAGGTATCTAGAGCTTCGACCTAGGGCAAAGGACGCGGGCGAGGTAAAGAAATGGCTGAGAAGAGCAAGAAGGGCTATTAAATAGTTTCAATGAACCTTCTGCTTTTATATATAAATAGAACGAAATAAAAATAAAAAAGGAGGGAGACATGATAGTAGTAGCGTTGTTTATCTTGGGAGGTTTGGCCTTGGGCTGTAGCATGGTTTTCTTTTTTACGCCACAGCATATAAACAGACGCAAGGTGCTAAATTTTAACATAGGTCCCAAGGTAAAGGATAAAGGAACCGAGGGCATGTTAAATAGAATTATATCCATCGATGAAAAGATAAGTGCGGCCGGCACAGCAATGGGAATTTTCTTACTTCTTTTAACCGCGATTCTTTTCTGGCTAGGCTTGATTTTACTTAAGTAAAATCAAGCTCTTTAGAAACTAAAAAGTATCGGATTTATTGCATTAAGTGATTTTAGGTAGCCGAGTAGGCACCCTGCGGGTAGGCATACGTCTTACCTATAATTGTTATGGTAAATAACAAAAAAAGGAGGAGAAAGTATGATAATAGTATTGTTATTTGCTTTGGGAGGTTTGGCTTTAGGTTTCAGCCTTGTCTTCTTTTTTGCCCCACAGCAGATAAACAAACGAAACATGTTAGCTGTGAATGTAGGTAAAAAAGTAAGCAACAAGGGAACCGAGGGTTTAATAAACAAGGTTGTATCCATCGATGAAAAGATAACAGCGGTTAGCACAGCAATGGGAGTTGTTTTGATTGTGTTGACAGTTATTCTTTTCTGGGTTGGATGCACTTTGATGTAGCAAAGCCAAACTTTATTAAAAAAGCATATTAGAAGTTTTTTAATTGGCTAAGAATCTTAGCCAAGCGCTGTTTTTTGATATTCTTTAAGAAAGTGGAAATATCTTTTGAAAAACTTTTTTAAGTTCACGTTTGAAGCTTTAACTGTTTAAGCTACTCAGCGTTAGAATTGCCCGCGGTTCACAAATTTCAAAAAAGAAGAGAATTATTATGGAAAAAGATTTCTCAGAACAAAAGAAAGACTCAGGGCAAGAAAATACTCCATCCCCTGAAGATGTCTCCAAAGAAACACCCTTGCAAGGAGATTCTTCTAATCAAGATTCTTCTTCCGGATCCGGTAAATCCCCCGGCGAAGAAGAAACTCCTTCCAAAAAAGATCCCCTATTGAAATATTTTGCAAAGGGCGAAAAACCCTCCAAAGAAACCCCAGCTGAAGAGCCTAAAGATGAAGTCCCTCCTGAGGAGTCTTCTGTAAAAGAAGAGCCCTCTAAGCAAGAGGAAGCTCCTGCTGAAGAAACTCCTAAACAGGAAGATGTTATAATTGAAGAACCCAGTGAACAAGAAGAAATTTCTGAAGAATCTCAAGATGGATCCCATGTGGAAGAAGATGCTGTGCAAGAAAAACCTATTTTAAAAGAAGATAATGTAAGAAATTTATTAAAACCTAAAAAGAGAATTTCAAAGAGGAGAATCGGAATACTTGCTATTTTGATGTTGCTAGTTCTTGCAACCTCCGGTGCTGCTATTTTTGCATATCTTGATAGGAGAAATATTAACAAACTTCTTTTAAAAGAACAAGAACTTCGCGGGGAGCTGGAAAAGAAATTCAAAGGTATGGGCCCTGGAGGTGGTGGAGCCTCTGCTAATTCAATAAAGGTATTTGAGGACAAGATAAAATCATTAGAAATGGCTCTCGAGGAAGAGCGTAACTTACACACAGCGACTCAAGAAAAGCTGAGTGGCATGGAAGCTACTTATGATGAGTTGTCTGGTAAATTAGATAGAGCCAAAAGGATCCAGAGGGTTTTAGAAAAAGAGCTTAGGGAAAAGCTGTCAAAGAGAAGCCCGACTAAATCAAAAGAAAAGAAACAGAAAAAGAAGAGTAAGAAAAAAGGAGGATTTCTTTTCTTTAAGTAGTTTTTGGTTTATGGAAGCAATAATATGAAAAAAATTCTTATCGCAGATAGCGATCCTATGTTTGCTGAAAATTTAGCAAAGAGCATAGGTGAACTTGGAGATTTTGAAGCATCTACAGCCTTAGATGGTCAGGAAGCTCTTAAGAAAGCAAGAAAAGAGAGGCCTGATTTGATTGTTATAGAAGATGCGCTTGTTTCTGTAGATGGTTTTAAGCTATGTCGCCTTTTAAAGTTTGATAAACGAATGGCGATAATTCCTATAATCCTTTTAGCTGCAGAATTAGAGGAAGCAGGTACGGCCCTAGCAGAGGAGGTAGACGCGGATGAATACCTCTTAAAATCGGATAATAAGGGTTTATTAGATAAGATAAAGGAGTATTTAGCGGCCGTAGCGAACAAGGAAGAAGAGAAGAAAGAATAATAATATGGCGGAAGAGTGGGTAGTTCAGGAGCTTATCGCGCAGGGTCTGCTTGATCCCGAACAGCAGCAAAAAGCCCAAGCTGAAGCAGATAAGAAAAAAATTCCCATAGAGCAAGCTATAGCGGATCTTAAGCTTGTACCGAAAGAAGATCTCTATACTCTTATTGCTGATAATAAGGGTGTTATATATGTAGATTTGGATAATTACATGCCTGATCCTAAGCTCAAAGAGCTTATACCACAGGATTTGTGCAGACGATACACATTCATGCCCCTCTTTCAGTTAGGTGATATCCTAACCATATCCACCACAGATCCAATGAATATTGTCATGCTAGACAGAATTAGCGAGGCATCTGGTGCACAGGTTGAATGTGTTTATTCCAGCGAAACCGAGATTTTGACGGCGATAGATAAATTCTATGGCAAGAAGGATATGACTCAGGAGTTGTTGGCTAGCTTTGGGAAGGTTTCGTTGGAGAAATCAGAGGATGGGGTTTTGGGTGAAATAGGTGCAGAGAGCCCTATCTCCAAATTGGTGGATTTGATAGTTACTCAGGCAGCGCGCGACAGAGCGAGCGATATTCATATTGAACCCGAAGAAGAATTACTGCGCATACGTTTTCGTATTGACGGGGTACTACATGAAATCCCCTCTCCCCCCAAACACCTTGAGCTATCAATTATTTCCAGGGTTAAAGTATTGGGAGGTATGGATATTGCTGAGAGCCGTGCTCCTCAGGATGGACATTTCTCAGTTAGGGTTGATGAGAGGGATATAGACCTTCGTGTCTCAACATTTCCCACAGTTCATGGAGAGAATGTGGTTATGAGGCTTTTGGATACCGGGGGAGTCCTTGTAGGTTTGGAAAAGATGGGCTTAGGTGTAGAAACATTAAAAATATATGAGTCGCTTATCCTTAGGCCGTACGGGATAATTCTAAGTACCGGTCCTACGGGTTCCGGTAAAACCACAACACTATATTCCGCTCTAACAAGGATTAACTCTATTGATAGAAACATAATTACCATTGAAGATCCAGTGGAGTATCGCCTTGGGCTTATTCGACAGACGCAGGTTAATCCTAAAGCGGGAATTACCTTTGCCAATGGCTTGCGTTATATATTAAGGCAGGATCCTGATGTCATCATGGTTGGTGAGATTAGAGATTTAGAGACGGCCGTAATCGCTATTCAAGCTGCGCTGACAGGCCATCTTGTATTTTCTACTCTCCACACTAACGACGCTCCCTCCACTATTACGCGTTTAATAAACATGGGTGTTGAACCCTTTCTTATTTCTGCATCTTTAGCAGGAATTATGGCACAGCGTCTAATTCGTGTAATCTGTCCTGATTGCAAAGAGGCATATGAGCCTTCCAAGGCACTTCTTGACAGGCTGGGTTTATCAAATAAGCCTAAGGTTAAGTTCTATCAGGGTAAGGGTTGTAGTAGTTGTAAGGGTACCGGATATAGAGGTCGTACAGGGGTTTATGAGTTAATGACTATTGATGATGATTTGAGGGAAATGATTATAACAAATGCCTCAACAGTTCAACTTCGCGATATGGCCCGTAAGAAGGGTATGAAGATTTTGTCCGAGGATGGATTGGATAAGGTGTTAAAAGGTCAGACTACCTGGGAGGAGGTATCCAGGGTTACAGAAGACAAGGTAGATGTAAAACCTGTAGCAGCACCGGAAAAGCTTGAAAAGGTGGTGCATATTCCAGAAGAGGAACAAGCAGCAGCTGCGCCACCTAAGGTAGCAAAGGCGCCTCCACCCAAGCAAGCACAAGCAGATATTGCAGAATACGAAAAGAAGATAGCCAGTTGGCTTAGCAAAAAATAGCCAAAAACCATATAGTGTAAAAGAGCACTATATTTTTTTAGTTAATTTATCTAATACTAAGGCTTAATAGTAATGTATGAAAAATACTGGAAGTTAAAAGAGAAACCGTTTAGCAATACGCCGGATCCGCGCTTCTTATATTTGTCTAGCCAGCATGAGGATGCTTTAATGAAGCTTACATATTGTATTGTTGAAAGGATGGGAGCGGCACTTTTGACCGGTGTTTTTGGTTGCGGTAAGACCCTGCTTGGAAAAGCTATTTTAAAGGATTTAGGAGAGGATAAGTATAAGGTGGCCTTTATAACAAATCCCCAGGTAAGCTATGTTGAATTACTGCGTGCAATTGTACGTACATTAAAACCGCAGGCTCCACTTGGGAAATACCCTAGATAAAGAGATTGTTTTAAAGAGCTTAAAGAGAGAAATGCGCGATAAGGCTATCTTGGAGGATGTTAACAGGTTGGATGATATGCTCCTGGCTTTGGATGTTTTAATAAAGGAGACCCAGGAAGAGTTTAGGGCAAAATCAATACAGCCCTATAGAAGGCAAGCAATATCAACCGCAAC
>CAZOIE010000020.1:8968-10649 GCA_964579905.1 uncultured Planctomycetia bacterium | reverse complement strand
TTTATCCCGCTATCGGTTGTGCTGTTTTTCTCAAAAACGAACAATAAGTTCATAAAAACCCTTGTAACGGTTAATATCCTACTCTTAATTCCAGCTCTTATACTCACTCACACAAGAGGGGCATGGATAGGTTTTCTTGCCGGACTTGTCTTTGTGAGCTTCTTTAAAAGACGAGTGCTCCTTGTCCTGATACTATTTATGGTTGCACTTGTTATATTCTCACCCAACATAATAAAGAGCAGGGTATCTGAGATATTTACCCTTAATGATACCTCTAGTCTTGATAGAAGGATAATGTGGAGCACCTCATTTAAGATGTTAAAATCCAAGCCGCTATTTGGCCATGGGCTTGGTACCTTTATGAAGAACTTCTCAGAGAGCATGCCTGAGGACTACATCTACGTTGTCTATGCGCATAACTGCTATCTGCAGATGGCGGTTGAGTTGGGACTTACCGGGCTTTTTATTTTCCTATGGTTTGTATTTAGGCTCTTTCGCAGGTCAACCATATATATTATGAAGTTAAAAAGCTCTATCAGGAAGGATATGATAGTAGGAATACTAGGAGGGCTGCTTGCATTCCTCATACATAGCTTCTTTGACACGAACCTGTACAGCCTGCCGCTTATGACATTATTCTGGTTTATGATAGCAATTGTAATAAGCCTCCAAAACATAGAAGAGTCTGCGCCTTCTGTGCAGAAAACATGAGGATATTAGAATGAGCAATATATTGGATGTTGGTTGTGGTCAGCATAAGAGTGAGGGATCTGTCGGTATCGACATGACGGCATACCCTGGAACCGATATAGTTCATGATCTGAATGTCTTTCCCTGGCCTATTGAAGATAACTGCTTTGACGTAATACTGTGCAGGGACGTCTTAGAGCACCTTGATGACCTGGTTAAAATCATGGAGGAGTTCCATAGGATAGGAAGGAACAACTGTAAGATAGTAATAGATGCACCTCATTTTGCAAATCCAAACTCATTTAGGGACCCAACGCATAAATACCACTTTACAATAGACACCTTCGATTACTTCGATGAGAACTTCCAAAACCCAAGGTATACGGATAAAAAATTCAAACTCACAAAAAAAGAGTTCGTCTTTAAGAGAAAATGGGGCTTAGCTGCAATATTGGCCAAATTCTCTGTAAGAAGATATGAAATCTATCACTCCCACCGATACCCGCCCTATAAGCTCCAATTTGAACTTATGGTGGTGAAATAGCAATCATTATGAAGATTGCGCTTATATTCAATAAGGAAAATCCCGCTACAACAGGTTGTTACTACGAGAGGGAGCTAATAAAGAAGAGCTTTGACATAACCCACTTCTGGACGCAAGACGCTGATAATATCCCACCCACATTCGACCTTTATTTAAGAATAGACCATGGTGACTATAAATACGATATACCTGAAAACCTTCATCCGTCTGTATTCTACGTAATAGATACACACCTTAAGAAACCCTACAAGAAGATCAAAAATCAGGTCAAACATTACGACCTTCTATTCTGCTGCCATAAAGACGGTGCCAAAAAGCTAAAGAGGGATACAAAGAAGGATGCCATCTGGCTTCCTGTAGCGTGCGATCCAGATATCCACAAAAAACTCAACATCCCCAAAAAATACGACATAGGTTTTGTAGGCACTGAAGGTAAAAAGAGTAAGC
>CAZOIE010000020.1:7072-8958 GCA_964579905.1 uncultured Planctomycetia bacterium | reverse complement strand
ACAAGATGAATGAGGTGTACAGCGCCTCAAAGATTGGGTTTAACTACTCTATCAACAACGATGTCAATATGAGGATGTTTGAGATCATGAGCTGTGGAGCACTGCTTTTAACAAACAGGATAGATAAAAAGAGCGGTATCTATGACATCTTCGATGAGGGTAAGCATATCCATACCTACAGATCAAAAAAGCAGCTCCTTAAGCTAATCGACTACTACCTTGAAAACGACATAGAGCGTAAGCATAAAGCAGGCTATGGGTATAGTCACGTAATAGGCGATCATACCTATTCACATAGGGTGGATTTTATGCTCAAGTGCATAAAGGAAAGGCTCACCCCGCAATATAACCTTAACTTGTAATATGTGTGGAATCTTAGGACAATACAATTTTAGTAAAGATAATTCTGTTGATGAGCACAGGATCAGGAAGGCAACCACCATGCTATCGCACAGGGGGCCTGATGAGGAGGGGCATTTCCATAGGGAAAATATCAGCCTTGGTGCAAGACGACTTAAGGTAATAGACCTAAATACCGGTTCACAGCCCATACACAATGAGGATAGCTCCATATGGGTTGTATATAACGGTGAGATATACAACTACCAATCTCTCAGAGAATACCTTGAGCCAAAACTACACAACTTCTATACAGAGTGCGATACAGAGATCATAGTACATCTCTATGAACAGGAGGGTGAGGGTTTTATTAAAAAGCTTAACGGTATGTTTAGCTTTGCCCTATGGGATAGCAATAAGAAGCAGCTTATTTTAGCACGGGATCGCTTCGGAATTAAACCCCTGTTTTATTCCAAGGATGCAAACAGCTTCAAGTTCTCATCTGAGATAGCGCCTCTACTAACACTGGATGGGGTGTCAAAGGAGATAGACTATAATGCGCTGTCAGATTATTTCTCATACAACTATATCCCTGAACCAAACTCTATCTTCAAGGATATCAAAAAGCTTCTTCCTGGCCACTACCTTATTGTTGATAGTAACGGTAACGTGGAGGACATTGACTACTGGGACTTACATCTTAAAACCTCAAACAACCTAAGCTTCAATGACAGTATAGACAAGCTTGATGAATTATTCTCAAGCTCCGTAAATATGATGCTTAGAAGCGATGTATCGCTTGGTGCCTATTTAAGCAGCGGCCTTGACTCATCTGCGATAGTATCCTATATGCGTAGATTCGTAAAAGACAAGATAAAGACCTTTACCATTGGCTTTAAGAGTAGTAGCTATGATGAGTTAAAAGGAGCAAGAAAGATTGCAAAGATGTTCGATACGGATCATACTGAGATCCCCCTTGATGATGATATACCAAAACTTGCCCATCAGGCAATTGATCACTTTGGGGAGCCGTTTGGTGATAGCACAGCCCTTGCTACTATGATATTGACCCGCGAGACAAAGAAGACCGTAACGGTAATACTAACAGGTGATGGTGGTGATGAGATACTGGCCGGATACCCAACCTATTATGTGCACAGACTAGCCAATTTATACAAAAAAATCCCAAAGTCCATAAGAAATAACATAATAAAAAAAATGGCCTTCGGTCTACCTGCATCCTATAAATACATGAGCTTTGATTATCTTATAAAGAGGTTTGTTGAGGGAGCAGATTATCCATACAAACGGGGTCACTACATGTGGAAGGCTACATTCTATAACAAGCAAAAAAGAGAGCTATTTTCTAACGAGCTAAACAACCTCACAGATAAGAGAGATTCATATTCAGTCTACGAACAATATTTTGACAGGGCAAGTGAGCAGGACATCATAAACCAGCTTCTTTACTGTGACTTTAAAACGTTCTTGCTAAGTAATGGCCTAGTTAGGGTTGATAGGATGACTATGGCATCAGGGGTTGAGGC
>CAZOIE010000020.1:0-7062 GCA_964579905.1 uncultured Planctomycetia bacterium | reverse complement strand
AACCTAGTTGACTTCCTTGCGACAATGCCATCAAGCTATAAGGTTAAAGGGTCTAACACAAAATATATATTCAGAGAGTTACTTAAAAGGAATCTTCCTAAAAAGATAACATCTATGAAGAAGAAGGGGTGGATACTACCGCTTGGTTCTTTAATCAGGGGTAGCCTTAAACCCTTCATAACCCAATCACTATCTTCTGAAAATATCAAAAAAACTGAATACCTTAACCCAGAGTTTGTTTCAAGTATTCTCAATCAACACTTCAAAGGCAGAATGGATAATGGAAGACAGATCTGGAACATTGCCATGTTCATGCTCTGGTATAACAAATTTATAAAGGAGATCATCTAATATCATGCAAGCCACAGGCCCTATATGCGACATAGTATTGCTGGTTTATAATAATCTCCTTTATACAAAGGACTGCATTGAGAGCATTCTAAAGAATACCAATATACCCTCAAGGCTCATAATCGTTGATAATGCAAGCGAGGATGAGGTTAGGAATTATCTTAAGGCAGTAAAGCCAAGCGATAATGTAGATATAACACTTATCCTCAATAATACCAACGAGGGCTATGCCAAGGGTATGAATATAGGTATTAAAGAATCAAGTGCCAAATTCATATGCCTGTTAAATAACGATATTCTTGTAACCCCTGGTTGGCTTAATAACATGATTGAAATTGCCGATAAGAACCCTAATGTGGGAGCCATTAATCCAGAAAGCAACAACTTCGGCAAGGTGCCACCAAGCAATATCTCAATAGATGATTTCTCAAAAAGCCTTCAGAACTTTAAGGGAAGATTCAAGGAGATGGGCCAGTGTATAGGCTTCTGCATGCTTATAAGGCGCGACCTTGTAGATCAAATAGGCCTCTTAAACGAGGATGGACTGCTTTTCTTCGAAGATACCGATTACTCATACAGATTAAAAGAGGCTGGCTTTAAGTGCGTTATATCGCTTAGCTCCTACGTATACCACCATACTCACCAGTCCGTTAAAAAGCTCAAGAACATGGACCAGATCTTCAAGGAGTCTCAGAAAAGATTCCATGAGAGGTGGGGTAAGCCCCAAAGGATAGTGCTTATCCTAAGGCAGGACTTAAGAAGCACCCCGGAATCCCTTGAGGCAATGGCACAAAAGCTAAGCAAGCTCTTACTACAGAACAACTTCCTTTACATTATTTGTAGAAAAAGGTCAACCGAGGAGCAGCTTGAGAAGATGGGCCTGTTCCATGCAAACCTTGCCTTTTTATGCTATAAGAGGCTATTTTCAATAAGATCTATCCTTAAAATCCTCTTTAAGAGGAAGAAAAGGTTTAACTTGATTATTGCGAGGGATCCGCATATACTTAATCTCTTAAAGAGATTGTCCTTTATTCATAAGACAACACTATCCTGTTCTATCAATAAGGAGCTAGAAAAGTAACTATGAATGATCAGAAATTCCCGCTCTCAGTAGTGGTCATAACCAAGAATGAGGAAGATAATATAGCCAAATGCCTTGATAGCACCAAATGGGCAGATGAGATAATAGTGGTGGATGACCACAGTACAGACAATACCGTCTCTATCGCCAAGAACTACACAGACAAGGTCTTCGTAAAGAAGATGGATGTTGAAGGAACCCACCGCAACTACGCCTACTCTCTGGCAAATAACACCTGGGTATTAAGCATAGATGCCGATGAGGTTATAAGCGAAGAGCTTAAAAACGAGATAATAGACACCTTAAATAAGAATACAGAGCACAACGTATTTGCAATACCGTTGCGTAACTACATAGGCAATTACTGGATCAGATGGGGAGGCTGGTATCCTGCCTTTAAGGACAGGCTCTTTAGGAAGGACCACTTCAAATATGAAGACGTAGATGTGCACCCCCGGGTATTCTATGACGGTACATGCGGAAGATTAAGCAAGGACATTATCCATTACTCATACAAGGACTTTGGTGAGTTTGTAAGATCACTAGACGGTCAGACCACCAAGGAGGCCCAAAAATGGTACTCCACCAAGAAGAAGGTCACATTCTTCAAGGCCATGTGGAGAACTATAGACAGGTTCATAAGAACCTACTACACAAAGAAGGGCTACAAAGACGGTTATGTGGGCCTATTTATAGCAGCCTGCGGCGGCATGTACCAGTTTCTAAGCTATGCAAAGTATTGGGAAATCAAACGAAATGACAAAAACAGATAGATTCGAAGAAGTCTCCTCATGTAATCTATGCGGCAACACCAAGAAGAAGGTCCTGGATATAAACGGTCATATTGTTCAATGCACAAGCTGTGGCCTTAAGTTCGTAAGCCCAAGAGCCTCCCAGACATCTATATCCCAGGCCTACGACTGGAGTTATGAGAACTGCCCTGGCTGGGGCAAGGTAAAGCCTGATGCAGACCTTATGTATGAGAGAAGATTCGACTTCCTCAGTCATTTCATTACCAAGGGTAGACTCTTCGATGTTGGAGCAGGCCTTGGAGAGTTCCTAAATAAGGCAAATAAAACCAATAGCTGGGAGTGCTCTGGAAGTGAGACTTCCACCTACGCCATAATGTTTGCCAAGAAGGAGTTTGATGTTGATATTTCCCTGGGGCAACTTGAGGAATTAAATATCCCAGATAAATCCTATGACGCAGTTACCCTATGGCATGTACTAGAACACCTTCCAAACCCAACCATGGCGATCAAGGAGATAAATCGAATCCTTAAAGACAACGGTCTCATATTTATAGCGGTACCCAATGACTCATGGCTGGCCCGCAGGCACTTCATAAAGAACGCTATTAAGACCACATTCTTCAAGAACAAGCTTAAGCTAAAGAAGATGTACCCTCATATAAATGAAGAGGGCAATAAGCACCTTTTTTACTTTACACCCAAGACATTAACCAGGCTACTTACAAACTGTAACTTTAAAGTTGAAAAGTTAACCGTAGACTACGACTTTGAGAAAATAGATCCTAATGTAGAAAAGACCTATAAATTTAATAGACTTATAAACAATATAACCGGACTTGTAGTTTCAAACTCCATGATGGTATGTGCGAGGAAGCTCTCTAGATGAAGATCCTATTAGTCAGACCGCCATCGGTATACAAGGATAACCTGCACGGCTTTCAGCTTGATCTGCCTCTAGGCCTGCTGCATATAGCTGCCGTCCTTGAAAAGGCAGAGGATTACCAAGTAGAAATACTTGATACCAGGATATGTTTTGAGGATAAACACCTCTTAAATACCTACGCCAACCGCAACAAAATAGACGATATCTGGAAGGCAACTGAAGAGGAAATTATCAAAAGATCTCCTGATATCGTAGGTATCAGTAACCAGTTTACGGCACAGTTTAAGAGCTCCTGTAAAATGGCTACCGTAGCCAAGAAAGTAAACAAAGACATACTTACAATAGTTGGTGGCCCCCATTCAAGCTCATTACCTGAATCCTTTCTAGAGTACTGCAAGGACATAGATGTTGTAGCAAGGGGCGAGGGCGAAACAACCATTCTAAATATATTAGAAGCCCATAAGAACAAAAAAGACTTATCAGATATTAAAAACATAGCCTTTAGAAAAAACAACGATATAGTAGTAACTGAAAAGGAAGACCCATTAACATACCTTGATATACTACCATTTCCGGCATACCATCTGGTAGACCTTGAAAAGTACTTCCAAGCAGAACGTCTCGGCTTCTCAGTAAGGGGTAGGTTTAACTACCCTGGTGCTGAGCGAGCTATACCCATGATAACAAGCAGGGGATGCCCCTATGGATGTGTCTTTTGCTCCATACACCTTCACATGGGGAGAAAATGGAGAACCCATTCAACAGAGTACGTATTAAAACACATAGAGCACGTTGTAAATAAGTACAAGATAAACCATATCCACTTCGAGGACGATAATATCAACTTTAAGATGGAGAATTTCTCAAAGCTTGTTGATGGTATAGCCAAGTTCAATATAACATGGGATACTCCTAACGGCCTTAGAGCAGATAAACTGGATAAGGAACTGCTTCAGAAGTGTAAAGACTCTGGATGCACCTACCTAATCATAGGTGTTGAGTCAGCTGTACCTAAGGTATTAACCAACATCATTAACAAGCAGCTAAAGCTAAGGGAGGTAGTAAGAGCAGCTAAGCTATGCAAGGAGGTGGGGCTTGACTGTCGTGCCTTTTACGTTATAGGATTTCCCGGTGAGATAAAACAGGATATGAGAAGAACCACTGACTTTGCACTTATGCTCCTTCATAAATACCACGTTTTTCCGCATATGCACGTAGCATACCCCCATATAGGAACACAGCTCTATAACAACTGCAAGGAAAAAGGCTACCTCGTAGAGGAACTGAACCCTGATAACTTCGAAAGGATAATATCGGGTGTAAGGCTTATACAGACAGAGGATTTTACCATTGATGAGATAAAAAAAATTCATGATGATTATCATAAAAAGTTTGGTAAAATAATTAGGTTAAGCCTTATGGAAAAGCTAGTTAAACACCCAATAGAGTTCCTGGGCTACATTAAAGAGATACTCATAAACCCCTTTGACCGTAAGAGAATAACAGAGGATTTTGTGGCGTTCTTCAACTGTTACAAGAGAAAAATCAACATAAACAACACAAAAGGCCGAAGGTAATGGAAAAACTATCCATTGTAATGATGACTAAAAACGAGGAGGATAAGCTAGAGAAATGCCTCGAAAGGGTAAAATGGGCAGATGAGATAGTAATAGTAGATGATCATAGCACAGATAAGACAGTAGAAATAGCCAAAAAGTTCACCGATAAGATAATATACCACAAATGCGAAGATAACCATGACAGGCAGTGGAATATAGGAATAGATAATGCAACCAGTGAATGGATACTACATATAGATGCAGATGAGCTGGTACCGGACATACTAAAAGAAACAATACAAGACATCCTAAAAGATTCAAAAGGTTATAGCGCGTTCTCCATGGTAAGACGAAACTACTTCCTCAACCACTATATGAAACATGGAGGATGGAGTCATGATAACCACCTGATACTCTTTAGGAAAGATTCTGCAAGATGTACAGGAAATGATATTCATGTTAAACTAGAGGTCAAAGGTAAGATAGGTACACTTGATGCTTATATAGAGCACTACCCCTTTAAGGACATATCTACCTACGTATTAAGACAGAACCATTACAGTAGTGCTGAATCACTAAAGATGTACGAACAAAACAAGAAAGAGAAGCTTAATAAGCTTAAATACAACCTAAAGCTAAGACCGATTAAGCTATTCTGGAAGATATACATAAAAAAGGGTGGTTTTAAAGAGGGTATGATAGGCTTTATCTTTTCAGTACTTGGGTCCTGGAACCACTTTCTTAAATGGCTTAAGTACTACGAAGCCACAGAACTTAAAAATCAACCATAGAAAGGAGAAGGGCATGATTAAAAACATGATAAGGGCAAAGGAGATCAGCGTAGTAACAGTAAATGAGATAGGAGCTTTGTCCCGCATGATGTCATTTTTGGTGAATCATGGCATTAACGTAGAGACAATAGCAGGGCATTCCAGCTATTCAGGCAATCAAGGCAATCTTATATTTATAACGGATAATAACACAGCTGCGGTAGAACAGCTACTAGCCAATGGATACGAAGATATAGCAGAGAGCGATGTACTGGTAATGGAGCTGGAGAATAACCCAGGAGCTCTTAAGAACATCTCAGAAGCCCTAGCACTTAACAAGGTAAATATTAACTATATCTACTGTACTACCTGTTCTGGCGACTGCCCGGCAAAGATAGTACTCTCAACTTCAGATAACGATAGGGCGGTACAAGTTCTAACAGCCTAAAACCGTATGAAGCCAACTCGTATTATACTTATTATAATACTGGCCTATGTATTATACGTAGGAGGCCAATATATATCTAAGCACGAAACCGCAACACAGCTGCTTAAACAAACCACCAACAGGCTGGAAACTGCCAGTTTTGACTCTGTCCTTAAAGAGCTAAAAGATGGCTATAACCGTAAAGTAATCATTAAAGGCGGCAAAAAGTTCTGGCTTACCTGCCACATAAAAGACACAGGCTTTAAATTCGTTAAGGATTTACCACATAAAAACTATATACTTTCTGAAAAAACCCGTGAAAGAAAACTAATAACCCATGCCGTAATAGTAGGTAAGTTAGAATATGTAGAACTACTGCCTACCAGTACATTTAAACTAGGCATGCCTTTTAGGATTAATTTAAAAAGGAAATAAAGGTTCAGCCGTACATTCGGATGGCAGATGGACGCAGTATTATACGACTATTATTCCGTACTTGAGCGAGATTTGGTAAATTGTAACTTCTTATAAAATAAGCTGTTACGAAGAAAAAAGGATTAAGGATGAATCTTTACGAGGGTAGAGCTTATAACGATGATCGGGTTTTTATATTGGATTTGGTCCTGACAGAAAAGGATTGCCGCACTTTTTGGGTAGTGGTTACCAGGCGGAATCATGAGGGTTTCCCGCCGTTTAAAGTGGATAAATTTAACTCAAAGGAAGAAGCGCTCACGTTTATTAGAAAGATTGAACCGACCACCCCTCTTATTAGCCTAGGAGGCAAATCTCCGGAAAAACCGCTTTCCTACGAAGACTATCGCAATAAATTAAAAGAAAAGAATGTCCCATCCGCTATAGAAATCTACGAACAGAACAAAGACGTGAAGCGTGAAATTATAGTGGAAGATTTAAAGGATGAAGATATCTCTGGATCGGCTGGGAGTGACGGGCCATGAAAGGGCACAAAAAGAAATCATTCCGAGTATTTAAGGCAATTGAGTTTGCTACAAAAGCGCATTTTGGACAGTTCAGGAAGGGTACAAACATACCTTATATTGTTCATCCCCTAGGAGTGGGTATAATACTAATTAATCATGGAGTTTCTGAAGACGTTGTTGTTGCCGGTATACTTCACGATACAATCGAAGACACTTCTGTTACACTTGCAGATATTGGGTCGCGGTTTGGCAGTAATGTTAAAAAGATAGTACGAGGTGCTTCAGAGCCTAATAGAGCAGA
>CAZOIE010000019.1:0-10697 GCA_964579905.1 uncultured Planctomycetia bacterium | reverse complement strand
CATCTATTTTGTTACCAAGGCAAAGCCGCTTAGGGTTATGGCAATAGGTCAGAAGAACTGGCTATCCTCAAAAGGTATCGGGACATATGATGCGATCCAGGTGTTTATCGAATGGACCATGCCAACAACTAAGAAGAAGTTCATATCCTGCATTGTGACCAATTGGATTGATCCGGATACAACCTCTGCAATGAGTGACCAGAAGATAAAGGTTATTGGGACAAAGGGAAGGTTTGAGTCCGACCAGAAGAAAAGAGGTATCATGAGTGTTGCAGATGATAAGAGTATAGAGGAGCCAAATCCATACTTCTGCAGTACCTACGACCTAGATGGAAAGCTATCCTACTTCGGCTATGGTATTGACAGCATACACCAGTTTTTAAAGGATGTTATTTTCATCGATGAAGGAAAGCTTAAGATAAGGGATCTTGAAAATACCAGGCCAACATTTAAGCAGTCTATTGTTCCAACAACAATTTTAGAAGGCGTAAATAAGAGCCTCAATGAGGGTGGAAAATGGATACAAATAAAATAAATATGAAAGAAGTCATAATAACTTCAGAAAAGTTACAAAACTTTATTAAAGCAGCATTGCTTAAGGCTGGGGTCAGGGACGATGTAGCTAGCTATGTGAGTGAAGGCTTGATTCAAACCTCTTTAAGGGGTGTTGATTCACATGGTATCAGGCTTTTACCTCATTACCTTAGCGCCGTTAAAGGCGGGCGTATCAATAAAAATCCCAACTTTAAGTTCAAGAAAACATCTGCTTCCACAGGCCTTTTGGACGCTGACCATACTTTTGGCCATGCAGCCGGTATGGAGGCAGCAAAGAAGGCAGTTGAATTAGCCAAAGAGGCAGGTTCAGCACAAATAGCGGTTTACAACTCAACCCATTTTGGTGCAGCAGCATACTATGCCCTTGAGATAGCAAATAATGACATGATTGGAATGAGTTTTACCAATACAGACGCGCTTATTAAATCATACGGTGGGAAACGTCCATTTCTGGGTAATGACCCAATTTGTGTGGCGATTCCCTGTAAGGATGAGGAGCCATTCTGCCTTGATATGGCCACAAGCGTTATCACATTTAACAAGGTGAGGCAGTATAGGGATAATGATGAATCAACACCTCAGGGCGTTGGCGCTGATAGCAATGGGGTTGAAACCACCAACCCGCACGACATGACCATGCTTCTTCCAATAGGAGGCTATAAGGGATATGGTCTTAGCGCGGTGGTTGAGATTTTCTGCAGCCTTCTTACAGGAATGCCGTTTGGTCCCCATATACCGAAGATGTTTGAAGCCCCGCTCGATGAAAAGCGTTTCCTTGGCCATTTTGTAAGCGCCATGAGGATAGACTGTTTTCAGGAGAAAGATGCCTTTAAGGAACGAATGACGACCTTCATGAATGAGTTAAGGAATGAGCCACCCTTTGACAGCAATAAGCCCATTATGGTTGCCGGGGATCCAGAGAAGAAGGTTCAGGCCAAGCGGATGAAAGAGGGTATTCCTGTTAGCGATCACGATTATAAGAAATTTCAGGAAATATCCAGGGAGTACAATTTACCATTTGATTCTAATGAATAACCAAAGAGCAAAAACAGATTTACTGATAATAATACCACCTTCAACGACCAGAAATACCATCTGGCCGCCGTACGGTGCTATGTATATTGTAAGCGCACTAAGGCGAAGGGGGTATAACCCTTCAATCTTAAATGTTGATACAGAGAGGATCAACAATGATGAGGTAATTGAGACCATTAAGAGGATTGATCCTGATTATATAGGTTTTAGCGGGCTTGTAGCTACAAGGTATAAGTATATAAAAGAGTTAAGTCATAGCGTAAAGAGGGCCTTTCCGAATAAGATCCAGATCCTTGGTGGTGCCCTATCAAGCGCGGCTGAGGTTATTCTTAGCAATACCCCTATCGACATCGTTGTTTATGGTGAGGGTGATGTGACAATAGTAGAGCTTTTGGAATGTCTCAATAACAAGGGGGATCTTAATAACGTATTAGGTATTTATTATGATCATAAGTTCACCGGAAAAAGACCCGTAATTTCAAATATAGATACTCTTGATTATCCGGCGTTTAATACGATCGACATGGACAAATATCTTCCAAGCGGCATTGAGATGATCAGGAATTTTACAACCAAGAAGCTTGATAAGAGGATATATGATAAGACACGAAACCCCAAACTCATAAACATTCTTACCGGCAGGGGTTGTATTGGAGAGTGCAGCTTCTGCGTTAGGCAGAATAGGGGCCTTAGGATGCGCTCGATCAAGTACGTCTTTGACTATATAGAATATTGTATCGAAAAATTTGGCGTAGGATTTTTCTCCTTTGGGGATGAGTGTTTTGCAGCCAATAAGGAGAGGAACTGGGAGTTTATCAATGAATATAAAAGGCGCAACCTTGATATTGTCTTTCGAATCCTAGGTATGAGGGTTGATACCGTGGATAGGGAGATGTTGCATGCCTTTAAGGAAATTGGTTGTTGGATGATAGAATACGGCTTTGAATCAGGTTCTCAAAAGATGCTGAATGTCATTGATAAGAGGGTGAGTGTCGAGCTTAACAAGGAGGTTGCCAATTGGACACATGAGGCAGGTATTTACACATCACCGCAGTTTATAGTTGGAATGCCTGGTGAGACCAATGAGACAATAGACGAATCTATAGAATTTCTAAAATCCCTAGATTTTTATGAATTTAAGCAATACAAATGTACTTATGCTTTGCCTATTCCAGGATCACCACTGTATGATTATGCCAAGCTTACAAAGGCAATAACCGATGAGGATAGATACCTCGTCTCACTTGGTGAGGTTGAAAGTACACAGGTTGTACATGTAAATCTAACGGACCAAGAGGATGACGTAGTTACCGGCTGGATGGAGAAGATCAGAAAGGATCTTGATGATCATTATCTCTATAAAAAATACCGTACAAGAAATCCATTTTTAAAGAAAATTATCCATTTTGTTGGGTTGGTGGATTTATATATCAGAAGAAAGATGCTTTTAAAAGGGATACTTAGGAAGCTGAAGTTACTTTTCGTTACTGTATTTAATATTAAGCGTGAAAAGGCCATAATCAAGAGAAGTTACGTACAATTTAAGAAGGCCGTTGATGTGAACTTTGAGGATTTTTTAAAGAGCGCAGATACCAAGGTAGTGAATAGAGATATAGCGCTAAAGAAGATAAACGAAAGAATAGGCGTATAGTATGTTGTGGATATTAATAGGAATATTTGCAGTTATTGTTGTTAGCCTTGCTATTTATGTAGCATTTTTTAGATCAAAAGATAAGTCAAAGGACGGTGAACCGCCACATGATATATATCCCATGTGGTAGGCAAAAGTCGCTTGAGAGAGGTTTTCTATGTTAATGATAGTTGTTTCTATAATAGTTCTGGTTGTCGTAGTTGAAGCTGTTTCATATCTGATTTATCGAAGCGGTTCATTCAAGGATATAAGACGTTTCTACGATACGGTGCTAAAGAAAAAGAGAGAGGGCAAAGGGGATATCTCAACATTCTCGCTTAGGTATACTGAGCATCCATTTCTTGGGCTTAGCCTGAACCCTGACTTTAAAGATTCTTTTGGCGAGAAGATACACAACAAATACGGTTTCCGCCATAAGGATGATTTTGAGGATGTTAAGAGTAAGGACGTAATATACTGCCCAGGTGGCAGTATGGTTTATTGTAATCTTATTGAAAAGAACTCGGATACATGGCCGAATGTGCTGGAAAACAAGTTAAAGGATTCGACAAAAAATGAGAATATACAACTTGTAAATGCAGCATGTGGAGGCTGGACCAGCTATCAGAGCCTGATAAGATTCACGGCGTGGATCGATACCCTAAAGCCGAAACTACTCATTATGTATCATGGTAAGAATGATTTTGTGCCCTTTATAAGCGGTAAGCTATCGCAAAAAGAGCTGTTTCCGGATTATTCGAATGTTATGCATTCGCTGCATATGAGCAAATTGGTGAGAAAATTACCACATCTGGCCAAATTTAGCCATACAACCAGGGTATTGTACGGTGCATTTATAAATCGAGCATATATGAATGTTCTTTTGCATATCTATGGCTTAAAGAGGGCTGTAACGCAGGATGAGGCAAAAGAGGGGCTAGAAAGAATCACTGAAAGCAACTGGGAGTCCATTATGTCTCGTTATAAGTCCTTTGCTGCGCTGTGCAAGAGCAGAAATATTCCAATATTGTTTGTTACACAAAAGGTCAAAAAAGACCTATATCGACCCTATATGAGCGAACTAAACAGACGTATTAAGCAACTTGAAAATAGGCAGGAGAACTGTTTTGTCTACGACTTCGAAAACGATGTCAGGAATGATCAGGAGCTTTTTTATGATGATGTACACTTTAACGTAGATGGAGCCAAGCTATTCGCTGATCGCCTCAATAACTATATAGAAAATAATATTCCTTTATTTAAACCGGAAGTAAGAGAGATCAAAAATGTCAAAGTCTAAAAAAAGAATAAATAAGAAGAAACCTTTTGTAATCGCCATGGTTCCTGCAAAGCTTGGAAGTACTAGGCTTCCTATGAAGAACCTTGCCCTTTTAAACGGAAAGCCCCTTGTATATTATCCAATCAAGGCAGCAAGGGATTCAGGAGCCTTCAACCATGTAGTAATAAATGCAGAGGATGAACTTTTTAGCAGGGTTGCCAAGAGGTACAAGGTGGATTTTTACAAAAGGCCTAACAACCTTGTCCGCAGAAACACCAAGACCGATGAGGTTGTTTATGATTTTCTACTTAAAAATCCATGCGATATCGTTGCCTGGGTAAGTCCTATTGTGCCCTTTCAGACCAAGGATGAGTTAAAAAGTATTGTTAACTACTTCGTAAAGAACAACCTTGATAGCCTTATGACGGTAAAGAGCGAGAAGCTTCATGCAGTTTATAACGGTAAGCCTGTTAATTTTAAACTAAACGAGATATTTGCCCAGACACAGGATCTGAAGCCCATCGAGTCGATGGTTTATTCTGTAATGATGTGGCGTGCAGACACATTCTTAAGGACATTCAAGAAAAAGGGGTATGCGCTTCTTAGTGGGAAAGTTGGCTTTTACCCTGTAAGCAAGGCTTCCGCCATAATTATCAAGAAGAAGGAAGATCTAATATTGGCAGAAGGTTTTATGCGTTCTATGTCAAAGATTAAAAGTTACAAGGTTCGTTATGACAAGCTTACTAAGGAGGTTTAGTTAAATTGAAGGATTTGGTTTCCATTGTAATTAGAACAAAGAATGAAGAACGCTGGATCTCCCAGTGTCTTAACGGAGTTTTTGAACAGGATTATAAAAACTTTGAGGTTATTATTGTTGATAATAACAGTAGTGATAAAACCATTGATAAAGCAAAACAGTATAAAGTAAAGTCTGTTTTAAATTATTCTGATAATACTTTTTTCCCCGGCAAGGCGCTTAATATGGGTATAGAAAATGCCGAGGGTAAGTATATAGTATCCCTCTCTGGTCATTGTCTCCCCGTCTATAAGACGTGGCTTTCAGACCTGATAAAGAATTTCGATGATGAAAAGGTTGCAGGTGTTTATGGCCGTCAAGAGGCCATGTCTTTTACTCCTGATTCAGACAAAAGAGAATTAGGTCTTAAATTTGGACTTGATAGGATAGAACAGCTAAAGGATAACTTTTTTCACAACGCTAATAGTGCGATTAGGCAGGATTTATGGAAGAAAATTCCATTTGACCCCACAATTAGCAATATTGAGGATAGGTTATGGGCCAAAGAAATGCAAAGGGAAGGATATAAGATTATTTATGAGCCACTTGCGGCTGTTGACCACTACCACGGAATTCAACAGAATGGTAACAAGGAGCGATGTAAAAACGTAGTAAGGATTATGGAAGAAAAGTTGGATTATAAGTATAAACCTATTGGAGTAGAAAAGCTTAATATTGTTGGTATTATTCCGGTAAAAGGTACTGTGCAAAATTTAAATGAAAAGCCACTTCTGGCTTATACGATACAAAGGGCGCTTGAGTCTCGTTACATTAAAAAGGTTATTGTCTCAACCGATAGTACTGAAACAGCAAATCTTGCGAAAAAACTTGGTGCTGAGGCTCCCTTTATAAGGCCTGCGGCACTTTCTGAAGGTAATGTTGATCTGGACCAGGTTCTTCAGTGTACATTGGAGCAAATAGAACAATCAAACATACACCCTGATCTTATTATGTCCTTCGAGATAACATTTCCGTTTAGGCCAGAGGGGTTGATCGATGATATGATCCTTAAGCTTGCCCAGGAAGGGCTTGATAGCGTTGTTGCTGCAAAGATAGAGAATAGGGCAATTTGGAAAGATAGGAAGAGCGAAATAATCCAAATTGATGAAGGTCTTACGCCAAGACAGTTCAAAGATCCGGCATTTATAGAGCTAAGGGGAATTGGATGCGTAACCCATCCAGAGTTCTTAAGAAAAGGGCATCTACTTGGTGAGCGAATAGGTATTTATGAGGTAAATAACCCATATTCGCATCTTGAGGTGCGTAGCAGCGATGATATAAAGATGGCAGCTCGCCTGATCGAGGAGTGGTTTAAATAGGTTTATTATGATAGAAAAAGTTAACAAATTAGTATTTTTTAATAGTTCATCCGAGGTGGATGATTATTTGCTTAGTCATTCAAATAGTAGCAAGGACACCTCTTGTTTATATATCACAATGAATCCCTTAACCCGTGCATATGCAAAGCAAAGGAATATTGAGGCACGCGATACTAGTCTTTATTTTACAAGTGATTCACATAAGAAGACATTGGAGAGCTCTGTTAAGATTATGGATTGGCTAAGAACCGAAACCCACTTTGTAGATACCAACCTTGGTATTGAAAGAGCATATAAGGATTCTTTTACACTTATTGCCAGGTGTACGATACATCACTGTCTCTGGGCAACAGAGGTTATTTTAAACGCACTCGAAATGCATAAGCCTGAACTTGTTTATGCCAGTTATTCCGGTAAAATGCCGGTTGAGAGCTTATTTATTGAGCCCCAAGAAAAGCAGCTAGGGTATATAGCAAGAGAGATTGCACTTTTAAAGAAAATGCAATTTATGGATATATCAACCAAGGCCAAAGGCCATCTTGCATACCTAATTGATAATAGTAGCTACACAATAAAAAACATTACAAGGTTTATAGCTGGTTTAGTAAGGTTTAAGGCCTGGAAGAATAAGTCCTTAAAGAACAAAAAACCAATTCTCTTTACAAGCAATCTATACCAAATGGATAAACTGCTTACCAAGGTGCAAACTGAAATGGACAATAAGGCATCTTTAAATCTTGAGCCAACACCCATGATCACCTTTAGTATGCCACATACAATTTTTGGTTTATTCTCATCTCGTAAATTTACAACATTTATTGATAACCAGCAGAAGTTGTTTAAAGACTTAATGGAGCTGATAAACCGAAGAACAGATGTTTTCTCTTATCAGGGGGTCTCTTTTTCCAAGGTTATATCAACTAAGATTAAGGGCAATATCTCAAGCTTTATACTTAATCTGGTTTTCTGGTCCAATAAACTTGAGAAGTTCATTAAAGAGAGTAAACCTTATGCTGTTGTATCTGGCGGAAACCGCTTTGATGATATGATTTTATCTGAGATATGCAAGAAACAAGATATTCCCACCATATTGATTTCACATGGTTCCCATGTTGTCCCAAAGGATGATTATGAAACCATGGAATGGAGGGAGAACAATAGGTCGCTTTTGGAGGCTCCCTTTTCATATCATGCACTACAATCGCCGCTTGCCGAAGAGTATCTAAATATTTTTCCAACAAAAGGAAGCGTTATCAAGACAGGGCCGCTCTTATGGGGTAGGTCCGTAGATCCTGATATTAGCAAGGAAGTATATAGAAAACTGATTAAATCATATGAGCCTAACGGTAATACGAAGATAATCGTACATGCAGGTACACCTAAGCAGGTAAAGGCATTAAGGTTATATGTATATGAGACACCGGATGAATATATCAAATCGCTTTATGAGCTTGCCTCTATCGTGGAAACCATGCCTAATACATATCTAATAGTGAGATTTCGTCCCAATGATGAAATCAGCGCCGAAGCCTTAAAATCATTGGTTCCTTTTTCAGATAAAGTGGTATTAAGCGTTGACGAGAGTTTCTTGGACGTACTCGGATTAGCCGATTTACTTATCAGCTTTTCCTCAACGACCATTGAGGAGGCCCTACAGAACAGAATACCGGTTCTGCTCTACGGCGGTGATGGGCGCTATCAACATATAGCTAGTTCTGAGCCCTCAGCGGTTCATTACGTAGGAAAAAAAGAACAACTCAAAAACAGCATTAAAAGCATCCTTGATTCAAATATTAAACACTCTCATAGACAGTTATTTGACCGCTTTATTTACAAGGAAGAAGATAGGCAGCCATTTTCGGACTTTTTAAAACAGCTGCAAGATTAAAGGGTAATTATATGAAAATGATAAAACTAGCATTTAGACATCTGCGAGGCAAGTTAGGCCTGACATTTGGTGTCTTGACTTTAATTATAATGGCATCCTTTTTTGATGGTGTAAGCTTTGGCATGTTAGTACCGCTTGTACAGAGTATGACAGCCGATACCGCTGGCCTAATTGAAAAACTTCCATTAATTAACAAAATGGACTCAATAAGCAGGACGCAATTGGTTTCGTTGATATTTGCGGCATTCCTAGTTTTAATAGCGCTAAAGAACGTATTTATCTATGCTTCAAGCGTCATTATAGCGAGAATTAGGTTTATGGCCACACGTGATCTTAGAGTCAATTTAATGGATAAGCTCTTGGGCTATGACACCAAATACTTCGATAGCGTAAAGAGTGGCCATATTATCAGCAACATCAATGTTGAGACCAGGAGAATGGGCAACTTTATAGCAGCTGTACTGCAATTTATTGCTATTTTTTGGCGCATCTTGGCATATACCGTACTCCTTTTTGCTATATCCTGGAAGGTTAGTCTCGTTATCTTATTATTGATTATGGGCGTTTTGCTGCCGATAGAATTTATTCTTAAAAGGGTAAAGAAATTGAGTATGAGCATCTCTGAGGCATTCTCGGTTTACAACAATAAGCTGACTGAGATATTAAACGGTATTAGGCTCATCAAGAGCCGTAGCACAGAGGATCAGGAAAAAGAGAGTTTTTCGAGTGCCGCCCACGATGTCTATAAGTTCCAGTTTATTAATAACAACTATATGAACCTTATTATTCCTCTTTCCGAGGTTCTTGTCCTTGGCCTTGTTGTCGTTTTATTCTTGGTGCTCATTAACCTTTTTAATATAGACGTTGCAAAATCATTTCCATTTATTATTACCTATATACTAGTTCTTGCAAGGATGCTTACCCAACTGAATACCTTAAATGGAAGGCGCTCTGCTGCATTGCACGATATTGCAGCATTTTCTAACTATGATCTTATGAGCGATGCTACCGGGAAGAAGACCATTGAAAGCGGCAATATTGAGATGGCAAAGTTTACCAACTCCATATTGTTCAACAAGGTGAGTTTTGCCTATAGTGAAGATAATTCAGTGTTAAAAGATATCACTATGGAAATACCACAGGGCAGGATAACCGCCTTTGTTGGTGAATCGGGCGTTGGAAAGACTACAATCGTAAACCTGATACTTCGTTCTTATGACGTAAGTTCAGGTGAGATCTTGGTTGATGGTACAAACTTAAAGGATTTAAATCTAAAGAGCTGGAGGAAGAGGATAGGCTTTGTTTCACAAGATGTTTTTATATTTAATACAAGCGTAGCGGATAATATCTCTTATGGCCATCCAAATGTATCTGAGGAAGAGATAATCAACGCTGCAAAGGCAGCCAATATACATGATTTCATAGACAGCCTGTCGGATAAGTACAATACTGTTTTAGGTGAAAGAGGCGTGAAGCTCTCAGGTGGACAAAAACAGAGAATCTCAATAGCCAGGGCTATCATACATGATCCTGAAATACTGATTCTAGATGAGGCTACCAGTTCACTAGATACCAAGACCGAACAACAGATAAACGAGACAATAGACAAATTAACCAAAAAAAGGACGGTAATAGCTATAGCGCATAGGCTTTCAACCATACTGCACGCTGATAAGATATTTGTTTTGGAGAATGGAAAGATTATCGAAGAGGGCAATCATGCCAATCTCATTGAAAAGAGTGGTTCATATAAAAAACTGTATGAGACACAGTTTAATTTAGTTAAATAGGAGAAGCTAAAATGAAAAAAAATCTAAAGGCAATACTTAAGAAAAAACAGCTAAGCATCGGTTCCTGGATAACACTCTCAGATACCTCAACTGCCGAGATAATGGCAAAAGCAGGCTTTGATTGGTTGACGATCGACATGGAACACTCTGCCATAACACTTAGTGAAGCACACAAGCTTATCCAGGTTATAGATCTATGCGGTATTCCAGCTTTAGTGCGGGTAGGAGAAAACTCTCCCAACATCATAAAGCGTGTTATGGATTCAGGAGCCCATGGTGTTATCGTCCCAATGGTTAATTCTAAGGAGGAGGCAATTAAAGCTGTAAAGTCAGTGAAGTATCCGCCCAAGGGCAACAGGGGTGTTGGTTTGGCACGTGCACATAGGTACGGGCTAACCTTCAACC
>CAZOIE010000018.1:0-10750 GCA_964579905.1 uncultured Planctomycetia bacterium | reverse complement strand
CTCAATAAGCCATCACTGGCTGTTGCAAGCCAGTATCTTAATGAACTTGTTATGCCGGGTGGCTTGCGTCAAGTTAGTAGAGGTAGGGATAGAATTAAATTCCTTTCATGGTTGCGCAATGAGCTTAAGTTGGCAGAGTATATTTATCGTATTTATAAAATACAGAGAAATCCTAATGCGCAGCGTAGAGATGAGAGAATTGAAGAGCTTCAAACCCGTCTTTTGATGCGCGCCCAGGGTATGGTTGATGCTTACAATAGGCCGTTTGAAATTCCCAAGGCTAGAAGGAAGGAGATCTTAAGGCAGGTTGTGAGGGATATGCTCGAAGACAATATACCGATTAGCCCAAGCGTCGTTATGGATAGGCTAGGCATATCTAATGCCTCAGGTGATTCTTGGAATATTACATCTCGTAATTTAGCTACTATTCAAGAAGAGATAACAGGAGGTTCTGCGCTTTCATGGGCGACACTCCTATTTGGGCTCACAATAGTAGCCGGAAGCGTCATTTTAAGTCTTATATATAATAACCCCTTGGTTGCATTGCAGCACTTAGCGATATTAGGCTTCATATATTTTGTCTCAGGTTTGTGTGTTCATGAGGGAGGGCATCTTCTTCCTGCCTTGATATTTAAAGCTGACCCTAGTCTAAAAATGTTGAAGGGTGATCTTATAACCGGCGGCATAGGTGTTGAACATAAAGCCAAAGGAACAAAAGCCCTCATTATTACCTCACTTCCATTGATTCTAAATATTACAGTAGCTGTTTTAATACTAGTTCTTAGACCTACCTTTATACCTCAAGAGCTTATCATACCGTCTGCATTGATAAACATTGTATTTGGCCTATCATTTAAGGATTTATACGATATTGTTAAGGGCTTAGAAAGGGACATTGACCCCGTAAAAATAAAACAATCCCCACAAAAAATTCTAAAGAGGTATGTGCAGGGATATAAATATGCAGAACAATTGCTTACAGACCTAGAAGCAAGAAAGGCTTTGGTGGAATCCCTTGATGGTGATCCTTCAATTGCCACTCCTTTTAACTCTTTACAGCCAGAAAGGATTAAGGCATATACCGTACGCCTAAACGGAGAGACCTTTATTGTCGCAGTTAATCTTGGAGAGTTTGAGTTTACATTTACCGATCCGGCTGATGGGTTATCCAAAGCCTGGAGCACGATATACTCAAGAGATGGCTTTGAAGCCCTTTTGGGGGCAGAGCCACTTGAGCAGCTCTTTAATGTTTATCAGGTTGAAGATGTTATAAGGAAAAAGGAATATAGGGCCTACGCCATATGGCAGCTCTTGGACAATGGTCTTCCAGTCGGAATACCTACTCCGCCAGGTATTCAGATACTACGTCTTGTTAAAACGAAAGGAAAAGTAGAGGTTCCGCAGCGAGAGCTTATAGAGAAAAACCTTCTTGATATTATAACAGCGGCCGTTAATGAAGAGATAATAGATGGAACTAGCTCGCCCGCTGAGTTTTTAGTCGAGCTATTATCACAATATATCTCCCCCCAGGATAGACTAAAACTAAGAGGTGTTTTAAAGGAGATTTCCCGTATAAGCGCAAAAGACGCCCAGAAGAGGTTTACTGAAGAAGGTATCCCTGCGGTTATGGCGTTTGTAGCAACGCTTGCCCCTGAGCTGTTACGGGATATGAGAGAGTGGAACATAGAGGCATACACCCTTCTTGATTCGGTGATAAACAACGATTTAAACAGAGATTTGTTTGAAAGGGGCGAACTTAATTTTCACAGTGTTGATAGAAACACCGCGATAGTATTCTCTAAGTATTATAAAGGTAGACGTATATTCGTTCCTATTCATTTTGTACCAAGACCGTTTAATGAAGAAGATGGTAAGGTCAGATTTAGAATTACCGATTTGGATAAGCTTGGGTATGGTGGTAGTGCGCTCCATAGGGTTTTTGATCATACAATAGGTCATTTCTATTCAATAGAGCATACAGGCGATGATCTTAAGAATGTATGGGCTGTTGGTGTTCCTGTTGTGCCGCAGAAGAGAGATTATAGCGGTTTCAAGCAGTATGGATTGCGCTTCCAGATTCTTGAGATAGATGCTCCGGTTACCACCCAGGATACCTTCAAGCAGTTTGGTAAGGGTGCACAAGAAGCACTTGATTATTTCTTCATGCCAAGAGAGGTTAAAGATAATAGAACCGTTTACCAGATTGCAGCCAGGTTTATGGGGCCTGAGAACGAATTAGAATATAATATTGTATCTGAGGTTCAGAACTTAGGCTTGTCAAAGGGAAGTATAGTACATCTTTTAGGTGCGCTTCCAACCAGTGAGCTTTCGACAAAGTTAAATGATATTACTATTCCTCATGATAATGGTGAGAATTCTCTCTACTGGATAGATGTTGAGGGCAAGGGAAGAGTTGTGATTAGGAATGCATACCCTGGAGAGGAGGGGCTAGAGGCTTCGATGTTCGCAATTACCGAGCCGGATGGAAATAGAGAAAAAATTATCTCTGTAGCTAATTCACTACATGAATCAGGCTACAGGGTGATAATTGATTTTGCCGGACACGTAGCGGTGGACAGTCCTCTTATATTTGAGCATCCAGATTGGTTTAAGTTCTATAGATTGAGCGAGCAGAAAATTGATCCTGAGCTTAGTGATACCGAAGTACTGAAACGGTGTAATGGGGATGCATTCTTGGTATATTTGGACGATGAAGATGGAAAGTGGGCTAAGGAATTTACAGGTAGAGATGATGTAAGTTGGTCAGAGGTAGAGGGAGATAAGATTAGAGTTCTTATTAGGCACCATGTTGGTATTGGCCCTATGAGCGACACAGCTGCTTTAGATTGGGAACTATCCGAAGTAAGAGAGTGGGCAATTGGAATTTTACAAGATTGGGCAGAGGCAGGAATAGATGGTTTTCGTTGTGACCTTGCCCAGCGTGTTCCGAATGAGTTTTGGAAAAAGGCAAAAGAAGCTTTACCAGAGACAATTTTCATTCAGGAGGATTATGATAGTTCGGTAGAGGGTAAGGGTAAAACCCTTGACTATACAAAGGTAGACGGCCTTTATAATCACCACTTATACCATAGTCTTTATAGTAGCAGAACAATGCAGGATTTAATAGCAAGACAGGCTGAATTTTTCGGTGGGCTTGTTAATTACACAGGCAATCATGACGAGATAATGGCATTGGCCAAATTTGGCAATAATGCCAAAGCACTTCTTGCTGCGGAAACGGTTATGCATACACTTCCAGGTAGCCCCTTGCTCTATTGGGTCAATACAAAAGGTTGGATTTGGAGAAATGAGAGTGAAGGAATTAAGAGGCAGCTTACCTTGCAAGCCTTCTTAGAGCGCGCCGGGGAAGAGATAGAGGATTTAGAGATTCTTGAAAATTACAGGAAGCTACTCTCATTCACAGATCATCCCGTGTTTAAAGATGGCAGTATAATTCGCGTATTAGAAAGAGATAACCCAGCCTTTGTAACATATTCAAGAGAATACGAGACCGATGAGTTCGGCAAGGAGCTCTCGTTTGTCGTAGTTAATTATTCAAACGAGAAAAACGAGGGTACAATTAATATTCCTGTCGGTGAATTGGGGCTTAGTAATGAAAAAGAGGGAGAAGACAGATATTATCTTCTTTACGATGTTGTAGGAAGAAAGGTTTATATCCATACCGATAAGGAGCTTTCAGAATTAAAGCAGAGCTTTTCAGCCTGGGAGAGAAGGGTATACCTGGTAAGAGAAATCAGCCGGCCAACCCAGACTATGAAATTATTCAAGCGCTCAAGTGGTGTTAATGGATGGTCAATAAAAGAGAAGTTAGAGTCGCCTACTAGCCCGCTTGAACCTTCTTTTATGAGTGCTCCTGTTGTTGTTGCAGAACCCAACCCTCATGACGCACCGCCATTTGAAGATTTAGCTCCAATTACAGAAAGAGAGATACCTCGTCCTGATGACTGGATAAAGGATGCGATTATATATGAGGTTGATGTACGTGCTTACGGTATGGAGGATTTAGGCGATGACGGCGTAAGGCAGGGTACCTTTGTTGATATTGAGAGGAATTTAGAGCATATAGCTAGTATGCTGAAGGGAGAATACGGAAGCGGGGTTGTACCCACCTTATACCTAAAGGGAGTATATCCTATAGGCGATAAAGACAGGAAGTTTGATGGTAGTTCATTTTCAATTAAGGATCATAGGGCAGTTAATCCGGACGCAGGAACTGAAGAGGATTTTCGTCGCCTAATCAAAAGGGCGCATTCCTTGGGCATTAGAGTTATTATCGATGCCGTCCTCAACCATTCTTCGAGAGACTCATGGGCATTAGAAAATAATCCAGATTGGTTTTTCTGGCATGAAGCGGATACGGTATTAGCAGGAAGCGATGGAACTTCCCATTGGTCCGATACCGCACAGTTCGACCATTCAAATGAAGCGCTTAGAGAATACCTTATCGACTCATGTATATACTGGACAGATATGGGTGTTGATGGATTCAGGGTGGATGCAGCCTGGACACTTCTTAAGAAGCATTTGTACGAACACTGGGCGCATCGCTGGCAGATTAGTTGGGAGGAGTTTGATGAACGCATGCCGGAGGAGTTTTTAAAGGAGTTGGTAGGGAGGGTAAATGAAGAAAATCCCGGAACATACTTCTTAATGGAATCCTTCTTCCACGCCGGTGATCTTGAAGAATTGGCCGGACCTGAGTATGTGATTTCCTATCTTGGTGCATGGATAGGTGGTCATGCTCCGGGTGAGGGGGCATTAGATGAGGCGATACATGGATGGGGAGGTGGTCTAAGAGCTCTTAAGGATGCCCTAAAGAGAGGTTTTCAGGATAGCCCGCATTTAAGATACGCCGATATCGAAAATCACGATACGAAGGATAGGGCGGTTAGGAAGTTTGGCAAAGGCGGAGCGGTATTAGCGTTAGCGGTTCTTTTAGCATCACAGCTGGTGCCTGTAATCTTTAATGGTCAGCTTACTGGAACAGAGTTTCAGGTTTCCATGGACCAGGTTGAAACGCAGACTGGGCAGTTGGGTGGTGTACACTGGGATGAAAGCGACCCAGATTATGGGTATGCTTGTAAGAGGGTTTTAGATGCACTTTCGGCTGATGTTGTATTTCGTCGGGGCGATATGAAGGTACTTGATGTATCAGGTGACGGAACCGGAGATATTCTTGCGATTTTACGGACCTGTAGCGATGAAGATGGCAATTTACAGCGTAAGCTCTTTGTAGCTAATTTTTCAAATAGCGAGGCTTCTGGATACATACAACTTCCCGAAGAAGCTAATATAAATGCATACGATGAATACGGACTAAGAAACCTGATAACCGGTGAAATCCTGAGCATGCGCTATCCTGAAGAGTACTCAGGCAAGAAGCTTTCTCATGAAGGACTATATGTAAAGTTACAGCCATTTGATAAAGACGTTGCTCCTGAGGCAGACCTACCCTTTATTCAGATTTTTGACGTTTTCCCAGAGGATAGGGACCTTGAGAATATATTTCAAAAACTGGGCAGGCGGTCTACGCTGCAAGAGGTTGATAGGTTTGAAGAGGTATTGGGGCGCTATTTCGGCGAAACACCTATACCAAAGCGTGTTGAAACCGCTTTATTTGAACGCAGACAGGATATTATAGTTGAAGAGATAGTTGCCAAGACAACATTGGAAGATGTATTAGATGTTCTTAAACAGCTATGGCAGTTTATCTTAGAGCACACTCCATTTTTCGGAAGGCTTATCAGAGAAGTTTCCCTGAAAGTACAGGCTCAGTTTATAAGAAGATTAAATGAGCATTTTAAGGGTGCCTTATGGATTTATACTGATTACAGGGAAAGCTTTAAGCCAACAGATGTTTTCTTTAGAAGGCTTTTAAAGCCGCAGGAGCTGGAATATCTAGTAAGATTTTTAGGGCATAGTAACAATGAGATAAGAAAGGTAACTCAGATCATTTTTTCTAATTATATACGTAGCCTTCCTCCAAGACCTCTTACTGATTTTATAAAGTATATTGAGATATCACAAAACAGGGCCATAAAAAGGCATACTGAATGGATGATGGGTATTGTGGATGAGAATCCAGCTTATGCCAATGCTGGGAAATTATTAGAAGGGGAATCGAGAGGGCACCTTGTTTTTGTGACCTCTGAGGTAGCACCATTTACCCAGAAGGGCGGTATGGGTCAGGTAATGAGCTCTCTGCCCCAGGCCCTAGCTGAGATGGGTTATGAAGTTTCCGTTATTATGCCTCACTATAGAGGCCTTCGCCAATCATTGAGTGGTGTTAACGAAGAGGAATTCGATGAGAGAGTTTCAAGCGTAATACAACAGTTAAATGTACCGGTTGGACATGGTGAAATGGCTTCTGTCAATTGGTTACAAGAAGGTGGCGTTACGATGTATTTTCTTGATGCTAGGCATCATTATGATATGACCTATCGCGGAGGAGATGTTTACGGTACCTATTGGGAAGATGGAGGTCGTTTTGGATTCTTGTCAAAGGCTAGCCTGGAGCTTTTAGAGGCCATTAATATAAAACCGGATGTTTTATTTGCCAATGACTGGCATGCTGGCTTAATACCTGTTTTATTTAAATACCCCTCGGAGTATAAATACCGATCGTTCTTTAAGGGCATTAAGACCATTCAGATGATACATGTTCTTAAGGCAATGGGAGATTTTGATAAGGGGCTTATGGATTACCTAAGGATTTCCTGGGAGAGCTTTAACGCAGAATGCCTTGAGGAGTTTGACAGGATTGTTATGTTAAAGGGTGGTATATCCTGTGCCGACCATGTACACACAGTCAGCCACAGGTATGCCAGAGAGATAAGCTCTAACCCATCTCTAAGAAGAAGGCTTGATGAAGGAAGGTTTGCAGGTACTCTTAACCGTCTTGATATAGAGTATTGGGACCCAAAGAAGAATACGGTTTCATTTCCTTATAGCGTTGATGACGATATAGAGTTTGTCTTAGAGCAGAAAAGAAAAAATAAATCCAGCCTGCAGAGCAGATTTAACCAGCTAGGAGAAGGTAGGGTAGGTTATCTTAAAGAGAATCCAGATGCACTTTTAATAGGTATGCTTGGTTCAAGAGGCGTAGACCAGAAGGGTCCAGACATTGCTATAGGCGCAATAAGGATGCTCTTGTCAAATCCACACCTTGCAAGTGAAAGAGTTTCAGAGCTTCTCAATCACCCACACTCGAAGTTCGATGATTCAACAAGAAAGATATTAAGACAGCTTATAGAGAGAGACCCAAACAAACTGTTTAACGATATACAATTTGTGTGGTATGCAAACGCAAACGCTCCTTACTACGATATGCTGGTCCAGCTAGCATATGACTTTCCGGGTAAGGTATTGATAAATTTTGACTATAACGATGATAGTGCTATGGATTATTATGCTGCTTGCGATATGCAGCTTATGCCTTCGAGATTTGAACCAGGCGGTTATACGCAGCAGATTGCCCTTAGGTTTGGTACGATTCCTATAGTGTATTATACAGGAGGCCCTGCAGATGCCATTGAAAATTACAACGTCGATACAGGCGAGGGTTTTGGTATGGCATATCCAAATATCGGAGATGAGGCGCCTGATTCGGAAGACTTACTTGTAGGAATAGCCTGGGGTATTGAAATCTACAGAAATCTTCCCGAGCATTGGGCGAAGATGACAGAAAATTCGTTAAAAGAGGATGTTTCTTGGGTGCGCTCGGTTAGAGAGTATGATGAGCTTATTCAAAGACTAATAACCGAAAGAGATTCTGTGGTGGGTTTAAGCAAAAGACATATTGATATTTTGAAGCTTATTGAGAGTGAATACAAGGCAGGAGAACTTACCGTTAAATACTTGGCGGATAAAGTGGATATTTCAATATCTACAGCACATACATATCTAACTCGTATTATAGATGTACTGGGTATATCAACATATGACACACAGGCACATAAAAAACTTAAAAAGATAGAAGCTATTGTTTTTTGGTTGGCCAACCAGGGAAGCGTGGATTTACTCTTGCAGCAGAGAATAATTATCAGGAAAGATGAAGGTGCAGACGGATTGGTCTTTATGAAGGAGTCCATGCTTAATGCTGCATAATTTTTTAATCAAAAAAGGTAGCGCTTTTTTATCGCAACTTAGTAAGAGTATTTAATATTGATTTAAAAGGCATTAATAAAAAGTCTTAAGAAAAAAATGGTAGACTGGCAGACAGGAAGTAAAAAATTCTGGATTAAACTAGTAGCCCTAGTGCTTGTAGAGGTGTTTATATTTACATCTCTTGACTGGCCCTTTGAGGTAAATAATACTGCCTATGCACAGCCAATCGAACAGTTGGTTCCAAGGCTATTAACTGACGATGGAGAAAATGGTAGAAGAGAACAAGCAGAGTCTACTTTAGATGCATTAAGAGAAGAACAAGATACCCCTCTAGGCAAGGATATTATAAGAGCAGAGGCTCCCACACCTACTGATTTACCTAACATAGAAGCAACTCGACATGGAACTATAATTCCAACCAGATTTCAAGGACACACCGTCCACCAGCGAGAAGAGGATTCTGTACTTACGTTTACTCGCACAATACCACCGCCAAGGGCAATATATGCACCATTTTCTGCAAATCATATATCGGTCGTTAAGCCAGAACCTGAAGTTGCCTTATCGTTATCGGTAGTTGAACCGCATCCTGTGGGGTCAGCAATACAGCAACAAGAACTACACTTAGAATCGCTACCACAAATATCAACTCAAGATGACGCTATACCTGCTACTTCATTGCCTATTCTTGGCGTGCAAACAACATTTATTACTGGCCAATGGATAAATGAAGAGCCTGATATAGCCAGAGTTACAGGGAATGCGATAACCCTATCGGATAGACAAGGATTACCGTTACCTCAGCAGGTTTCCGCACCTAGCCACACCCGTTTAAAAACTTTTTCAATAAGAATTATTAAGAAATTAGCATTTCTGGTGCCGCTTGTTCTTGTAGGTTCATTATTCTTTATAACAGGCAATGTTCATGCATATTCACCCTCTTTAGGGTATTCTACTCTCGGTTTTTCACCGGGACTTGTTTTTGTGGGAATGCTGGCTGCTTGGTTTTTGATGGTTTTATTTAGAATGTTCATTTATCCAAAACTCATAGATAGGGTTGCCAAGAAGGTTGAGCATGCAACCGATGATCAGATAATAGATATTTGGGGATATATCTTTGCATTTGTAGCTTTGATTCCATTTGTCTGTCTCTTGCTATATGTTGTCCCAATATTTTTACTTACCTCTTTTCCTTATATTAAATCTATTTCCCCTGGAGAACTAATACCTTTATCCATAGTGGCAGTTTTGGTTACAACCATTACATTATTCTTTATTACAGTGTTGTCATTTGCTTTTTGGAGAGGGGTTGTTTATCCGATTTTTGATACAATTTTTTATCAATTGAGTAAAGAAATAGACAGCCTAGAAAAGGACAGTGAGCGCACCAATCTACTGGGCGTGCTAACTCCTTTTGGATTAGGAATTGGTCTTTTCACAGTAGCTATGGGCGCTATTTTTGGTAGCAGTCTTCCGTGGGAACATAAAGATAGAGGTGAAGATTTACCGGATGAGGTAATAGTTCAAGTTAGAGACTATGCTAAAGAGCGTATTGCAGTTATTAACGAAGAGTTGGCTGGTAGTGCAAGAGTATGGCTGATAGGTTCCTTCAGTTTAAGTCCGGATAAAAAGGCCGCAACAGGTTCTGATGTAGATATTGTATATCAAATTATGAATGTAGGTGATATAAGACCCAACAAGGTTGAAGATATAATCCATCGCGAACTTGGGTATTCTCTCGATATTAGTACCGCAGAAAAAGATTACAATTTTCCAGTAGTTGTTAATCCTGTCAAAAGCTCTAATCCTTACACGGGATGGGTATTTGTTCCGCCGATAGCTCTGGGCACCCTTGGCATTATTAACAGCATTAGCAACCCTACTTTAAAATGGATTGGCTATCTTGTGCAATTTTTGAGTATTTTTATATTCTTACGTTTACAAGGAAAGCAGAAGATAAACATTCCAGGCTCAAGCGGTATATCAAGCATAAAGGCAAGCTTAAGGTTATTCAAAAAATTATTTCTGTTGCCGTTATTTTTTATATTTACTTGGATAGCTGGAGGGATGGATTGGAAAAACTGGCGGCCAGAGACGACCCCCCTTACAAGAGGAGAGATACAAAAAATAAAACAACAAGCCCAGCAGTTAATCGACATCGTATTAGCCGATCACAACGTAACTGTTAAAGTTATAGGCAGCTTTGTAAAAGATCAGTCAAGCTATGACCCTGATAAAGGGGAGGAGACTCCAAACGACTACTCTGATTTTGATATTTTTGTAACCGGCTCACCGCTTGAAACAAGGAGTTTTGAAGTAGCGTTACGCGAAATCTGGCCTGATAGCCTGCCTACCCTGGATGTCTTTCACAAAAAAGGTAAGGGGTTATTTAGCTTCCTTCCGCTGGTTATATTAGGGATTGCCGCGTTATTAACGATACAGGCTGCACAACCGCAACTTTTGGTATTAGCGTATTATATGCTGTTGGTGTTTATTTTATATTTAATTCTTTTTTTATCAGGATCTATACTAATGAGATCAGCTGGATGTATTGTTAATGATATAGCAGATAAAAACTTTGATAAAAAAGTTGAAAGAACAAAAAATAGACCAATTCCATCTG
>CAZOIE010000017.1:0-11077 GCA_964579905.1 uncultured Planctomycetia bacterium | reverse complement strand
AAACAGGGATCACATCATAGTCCCTGGCATATGCCAATGCGCATACAGAGCTTGCATGCAGAAAGGTATTATCGCTTGATAAATCTTCTGCAATATATTTAAACGAGCGCTTATCGGACAATCTCCCCAATGCAACCTTTGCAAAGGCACGGGTATAAAAATCCTGATCATCCAATCTCTTTCTTATCTTATTAATGAACGTCTTCCTCTCTCTTCTAGGTAAGCCTTTATAATAATCGCGTAAACTATACCAGCAAACGTACAGCATCGCCATCCTGCGAACCTCTGAATTTTCATCATCCAGATAAGGCATTACCCTTACAAAAGCTCTCTCGCTTCTATCTAAGTCCTTCAATGCCTCAATAGCCCGTCTTCTGATTATAGGCTCCTTATCAACCAAGCTAGAGTATACAACATCCAGAAAATCGTTAATCCTGAATAATCTAATTAAATTTAGAGCACTGGATCTTATGAGCAAAACATCGGAATTTAAATACCCTTTAATCTTAAGCTTAGCTTCTTCATCGCCCAGTTTTGCCATTAGCGCATTTAAATACATCTTGGCAAGCTCGTTGCGTTCTTTGATTGCCTTTAGTCTTCCAAGAAGCTCCGGATCCTTTATATTCCTTAGCGCCCTTATAGAGAAAATTTTGACAAAAAGATCCTTGTCCTTTATCTGCTCAAGTAGTAGATCTGTAGATTTTGAATCTCCTATATTCCCCAAAGCTTCTATTACAAGAGGTTTTAGTTCCTCCTGTTGCGCAAGCGCAGAAGGTCTATGCATAAGAAGCATTAAGGCGCTAATTAAAATTATCAGAAACTTGTTATTAGCTTTCATGGTAATCCTCCGCATAAACACTCATTTTGTTTTGCTTTCTACTATCCTTAAATTAATCCCGTTTATCAGGGCCAAAAAGTTTCTTAAAATGGTCCCTTGATTCTCCTTTAACTCCGCTATTATTCCCATGTAAGAAGATAAGAAAGAATCCGAATCCGGTTTTGTCATTTTAGCAAGACTGTATTTCGCAAGTACAAATAGCCCGGTGATCTTTTGAAGCTCCTCGTTCATCCTTGTAAGCTTCTCAGAAAGTACCACCTGATACTCAGATGCACTCATCCATACAGGTCTTTTGAAATGGTAATATACCATCATCTTGAGTAAGAACCGATAAAGGCAAATAATAAACATCTTTGGATTTGATTCGTAGAATTTTCTTAATTTCTTATGTTCAAGGTAAACCAACATAGCTTTTCTTGTTATAAATGTTCCTATCATTAAAAGGATCAACAGTAAAAGCCACGGCCACCAAGCAGATAGAGGTTTCTGCTGCGGCTCCTCTTCATTCAGTTCATCCAACTTTCTGTCCGGGTTAAGATTTTTACGCTTGTCCTTGATAAAATCTTCCAAACCCTTAAGTTGTTTCGAAGCTCCTTTTTTATTTTCTTCAAGCTTCCTTTTTCCCTCTTCGCTGGATTCATAAAGACTCTGCTGCTGTCTCTTAAAATCTTCCTGGCTATCATCAAGCTCTTTGGCCTTTTGATCTTCAAATTTAAGCTGTTCATCCATGCTCTTAAGCTCTTCTTTTAGATCGTCAAACTGCTTCATGAGGGTACTCTTTTGTTTATTAATAGCCGAGAGAGTTTTATCTATTTTCTGCTTTAACGAATTCTCATCGACGCTTAAAACTTCCTTTGACTCAAGCTCCTCCTTAACCGATGTTAGTTCTTCCTGTAAACTGTCAAGCGCTTCACTTAAATCCTGATCCTGTTCCTCCATTAAATCACGTGTTTGGTTTGCTAGCTCACTTAACGAATCCTCCTCCTGCTCAAGTTCTTCCTCGTTATCACCGAGCCCCTCCTGCATTGAACCAGTTTCATTAAGCGCATCTTGCATCCCATCAAGTTGATTATCTAAACCTTCAAGTTCAGCATTAAGCGCCGTATTCTGCTGAGTTATTGCAGAAATACTCGAAGCTAAAGAATTGTCAAGGGATTCACCTTGGGTTTCCATCCCTCCCTGCGCAGAGCTTAGCCCATCTCTACTTGCTGATGTCAAACTAAGTTGATTTTGATAGCTTTCAATGCTCTGACTTAAGCTATTTAACTGTTCGCTTAACGTCATTGTTTGAGAAGAAGCGCTCGCAAGGCTTTGTTCTAGTGTGCTAGAAGAGGATTCCCCATCCGCCGAATCGGCTTCCTCCTCTTTTGATTCTTGACTCTGCTGAATACTATCTTCAGTCTTTGTTTTCTCTGAGCCATGGCTGGCTTCGGGTTCTTTTTGTATAGCCTTTGCAATGCTGGCTTGTTTCCTAGCTTCTTCTTTTTGCACCTCAAAACCTTTCAGTTTTTTTTCTAAGCTCTTTAATTCTGCCTCTAAACCCTTTAGCTGCTCTTTCGTATCCTTAGATTGTTCTTCAACCGAAGAAACACTTTGCATTACAATATCATCGGACTCCTCTTGTAACTCTTGATCCCTCTGCATATTACTACCTGTCTCTTTTATGTCATTATTCTGTTCCTTTATTTCCTCAAGTTTCCGCTTCAAATCATCCAACCGCTCCTGACTCATATCTTGCTGAGTCTTCAGTTCCTCTATAACCTCCTCAATAATCTGCTCCAACCTCTCCTTTGTTTTCTTACCTTGATTTTTTACAGAAAGTGTTTGCTGAAAATCCCTTAGCTGGTCTTCAAATTTACCAAGCTCATTGGGATTCATCTGGTTATTTTCCTTAAGGTTTTCAAACTGCTGCTCAAGTAGCTCGTCAAGTTCAGCCTCCTTACTCTCTGAGCTTTCTTTCGTAAGATCCGGCGACTCAGATCCAATCTCTTGTACCTCGCTCCCTTCTTCAGAGGTCTTTTTGCCCACGGCCTCACTCTCTGTCTCATCCTCCTCGAGGCCATGCCAAAATTTAATCATCATATCATCTTTTTGATAATCAACAAGCTTATCCTTACCCTTCTTCTTCCCTAATTTTAGATTTGGAGCTTTTCCCTTTTTAACATCCTCCTCGGTATATTTATCCTTTGAACGTGATTTCATTCTAAACGGGGAGAATCGCGGAATGTCAATCAAGTCCCAATTGTACGTCTTGGGCAGTAGATTGATAATTGATGGGACTACCATCTGCGCTTGTGGAAAAACCCTAAAAACAGGTATTGAGGTAAACAGCACAAATGTCAATATCATTATTATTGTTATAATCTGATTTTTTGCGTTAAGCTCTTTTTTATCTATTAGGACAAACTGCTGGCTGATATCCTTCTTTCTTTTTACAAATTCCAATCTTAAGAATGCGATCCAACAAAATATCGCAAGCCCAATACAAAATAGCTCTACATCCTCGCTATTAAACTCAATTGCTATAGATGCAATTATCGTGATTGAAGCAAGGTACATCATTAAAAAATAATCTCTGATGTTCTTCAATGCAAAGCTTAGGAAAACCAATATCCACACCAAGCACATTACAAGATTTGATATGGCGGTAGGTCTTGCAAGAAAAATACTTCCTACGGCAACTATAAGCGTAACCAATGCTACAACGGTTACTATGTTTTTTGTAACATCCGACTTATCTGCCGACAAAAAGCTAATGATGAAGCCAAGCAATGCCAAGGCATAAATTAAATTGGCGATTTCGAAACTGAAAAGGCTTATAGTGGAAAAGCAGCCTAGTATCGCCATAATAAACACAATGCAGTGCACGACCAGTGATTTATGCTTTATGTTCTTCTTAAAACTAAACACCTTACCCTTGAGCTCCTAGAGGTAGCGCAAACTTCGATTCCAAGTCATCTCCATTTGCTATTGTATAAATAGAGGCTCCTAGGCTTACAAGGCCTGGGAACCTAAGTTTTCGAGGCTGGGTCCGGTTTTCTCCATTAAAAAAAGAGTGGCTGTCAAATATGAATAAGACAGGATCAACCTCCTTTACCTTAAGCTGTGCAAGTACGTCAAATGCAGCTTCGTCTTTATCGTGAAGAAATGTAATCAGTGTAGAATTGTGATTTATGACATATGAAGCTTCCCCGAGCACCTCTGCCATATCATGCTCTCCATCGGCATCCACTTGAGCAAGATATTCCAGTATAGAATAATAGCCAGAGTCACCCTTGAAAAACTCTGAGACCATGAAGTCCTTCCCATAGCCAATAATTTGGACGAGGCATTGTTGTTCAAGCAGCAAATACTTTGAAATAGATCCTGCTATCTTAACAGCATATTCAAGAGTGGTATGTTTTCCTGTGCCGATATTGTGGGATTTGTTAAGATTCATCACGATTGTAGCATCGGCCATCATCGACCTTTCGAACTGCTTAACCGTTAAATTCCCCAGCCTTGCGGTTGATTTCCAATGAACCCGACGCAAACCATCCTGTCTCTGATACTCCCTTATTCCGTAAAATTCAAGTGACTCTCCTGATGTTTTTGCGGTCTCAAGACCAAACCATTCCCTTGAACCCCTTATTAACTCCGGAAAGTATTTTATCTTGAAAATTTTGGGATAGACGAGCAGATCTGAAATTACATTTAGCCTCTTAACCAGCTTGAAAAGCCCGAGAAAATCCTGAAAGATAACCTCTATCGGTCCAACCTTATACAATCCCCTTTTATAGCAAAGGCTGCTATAAGAAAAAGTAGTCAATATTTTTGGGACAATCCTTCCAATTAATATGGAGATAACCTTTGACTCTTGGCTCGCGGCGGGAAAATTATCGTTTATCTGGAAAAACCTCTTTGTTAAACTGGATAGGTTCTTTAGATGTAGCTTTATCTCTAAAATATCGTCCTCATGTGCAATATTGGTAATTTCATGCTGGCAGTCCACCCTGCCGATCGAGTAGAGAAAATGGATTAGAGAGATTAATATAACCGCTATTGAAACCGATACGATGATATAACCATTGCGGTTATCAAGGTTCCAGGATATTAAGGTTAAAACAACCGCACAAAGTATTGTCCATACAGAGCGTTTAGTAAACATAGCTGATCTTACTCCAAACTCAAACTACCTTAACAACTTTTCAACTGGGAACTGAAATGGTTCTTAAAATGTGGGTAACTACCTCTTGGGAATCACCCCCCTTTACTTGGGATCTTGGGTGAAGTTGTATTCTATGTGAGAGCACATGATTTGACAAAAATTTTATATCATCAGGGTCAACAAAATCTTTGTTATTTATAAGAGCGTACGCTCTTGCTGCCTGCATAAGAGCAATGGAGGCGCGGGGGCTTGCACCTAACCTAACATCCGGATGCGATCTTGTCATTTCGATAATCTGGATGATATAAGAAAGGATTTCTTTGCTTATATACACTTCGAAAGCCTTTTCTTGGATTTCTAACACGTCGTTTATATGAATAACTCCCTCCAGAGTATTTATAGGAGCGCCTTTTAGGTTCATCGTAATTATGTTTTCTTCTTCAAGCCTTGAAGGATATCCCATATTTATTCTCAAAAGAAACCTATCCAGCTGTGCCTCGGGCAACGGATATGTTCCCCTAAACTCTATGGGATTCTCTGTCGCCATAACAAAGAACGGCTTGGGTAAATTATATACAACACCGTCAACGCTTACCCTGGCCTCCTGCATAGCCTCAAGTAGTCCAGACTGCGTCCTAGGGGTTGTACGATTAATCTCATCCGCCAAGAGTATATTGGCAAAGACAGGACCTTCTTTAAACTCAAATTCCTTTGTTTGCTGATTGTAAACAGATATGCCTGTTACGTCTGAGGGTAAAAGGTCTGGAGTAAACTGTATTCTTTTAAAATTTCCGTTTATTGATTGAGAAAGTGCACGTGCCATCATAGTTTTTCCGACGCCCGGTACATCTTCTATGAGAACATGACCATTACTGAAAAACCCCACCAAGAGCAACTTGATAACCTCCCTTTTTCCAACAATAACGCGCTCTATATTCTCAATAAGTTTGGAAATAGATTCTTTTACATCCATGGTCTATTCTCCTTAAATTGTAGTTAGATTAGTTATTATTACTATGCAGAGTACTATTAATAACCAAATTATACCCGTAAACAGATTGATTGTCAAAATAAAAACCCTTTAAAGATCATGTTCAAATCACTTTAAAGGGTTTTAAATACTTAAGTTATATACAGAGCTTAACTAACAGTAGCCAAAATATCAGACTCGCTAATTATTAAATAATCATCGCCTTCAACCTTAACTTCTGTACCTGCATACTTTGCAAACAACACTTTATCTTTTACCTTAATATCCAAAGGTGCTACCTTGCCGTTTTCAAGTGTTTTGCCAGGGCCTACGGCAATAACCTCGGCTTCCTGTGGCTTTTCCTGCGCAGTGTCAGGCAAAACAATCCCGCCCTTGGTCTTGGTTACCTCAGCAAGTACCTTTACGACGAGTCTGTCGCCCAATGGTTTAAGATTCATCTTCTATCTCCTGTTATGTTATAGAGGCCAGTGTTTGCTGGCCTCTATAGATATTAAAGGGTTCTTATTAATACATTCCTCCGCCCATTCCCATACCGCCTTGCGGTGGCATTGGAGGCATCGGCTTCTCTGCCTCAGGCATGTCGGTAACTAGGGCCTCAGTTGTTATCATAAGAGCTGCTATGCTTGCAGCATTCTGAAGCGCATTTCTGGTTACCTTTGTTGGGTCAATTACACCGGCCTCTATCATATCAACATACTTCTCTTGTACGACATCATAGCCCATGTTATCCTTTTCCGCCTTAACCCTCTGAGCAACAACAGAGCTTTCTAAGCCTGCATTTGCAGCTATATGCCTAACAGGCTCTTCCAATGATCTACGTATTACATCAACACCTATAGCCTCGTCGCCCTTTAGTTTTAATTGATCAAGAGTAGCTATACATCTCATCAAAGCAACTCCACCACCGGCAACGATACCTTCTTCAACGGCAGCCCTGGTTGCATGCAGCGCATCCTCAACCCTTGCCTTCTTTTCCTTCATCTCGGTCTCAGTAGCAGCTCCAACATTAATTACAGCTACTCCACCTGCGAGCTTAGCAAGCCTCTCCTGAAGCTTTTCTCTATCATAATCAGAATCAGACATCTCTATCTGTTTCTTGATTTGGGAAATCCGGGCATTTATGTCATTGGTCTTTCCTGCACCCTCAACTATAGTTGTATTTTCCTTATCGATAGTTACTCTCTTTGCCCTTCCTAAATCCTCAAGCTTGATATTCTCAAGTTTCAGGCCTAAATCTTCAGTTATAGCCTTTCCATTTGTCAAAATGGAAATATCCTCAAGCATGGCCTTTCTTCTATCTCCGTAACCTGGAGCCTTTACGGCACAGCAGGTAAATGTTCCCCTGATTTTGTTTACTACCAAAGTTGCAAGTGCCTCACCCTCAACCTCTTCAGCAAGTATCAAGAGTGGCTTTCCGGTTCTTGCTATCTGCTCAAGAAGAGGCAGTAAATCCTTCATGACGGAGATTTTCTTCTCATGAATAAGAATGTATGGATCTTCCAAGGTGCATTCCATTCTCTCAGCATCACTTACAAAGTATGGAGAAAGGTAGCCTTGGTCAAACTGCATACCTTCAACAACCTTAAGCTCCGTGGCCATAGATTTTGCTTCTTCAACCGTTATAACACCATCTTTACCAACCTTCTCCATTGCATCAGCAATAAGGTTACCAACGGTAGTGTCATAGTTTGATGCTATAGCTGCTACCTGAGAAATCTCTTTCTTATCCTTTACGGGCTTTGAGAGTTTCTGAAGATTCGCAATTATGGCCTCAACAGCCTTCTCGATTCCTCTCTTAAGCGCCATTGGGTTTGCACCGGCTGTTACGTTCTTTAAACCTTCTCTGTAAATACTCTCAGCAAGCAAAGTAGCTGTTGTTGTACCATCGCCAGCTGTATCGGATGTCTTTGAAGAAACCTCTTTTACCATCTCAGCACCCATGTTCTCATATGGATCCTTTAATTCAATCTCTTTTGCTACTGTAACACCGTCCTTTGTAACGGTGGGTGAACCAAACTTCTTGTCGAGTACAACGTTTCTACCTTTAGGGCCCAATGTAACCTTAACAGCCTTGGACAACTGCTCTACGCCCTTCAATATAGCGCGTCGTGCCTCTTCATTAAACACTAACTGCTTTGCCATTAACTCTTCCTCCTTTTTTTTGCTACTTGTACCCGCCTGTGCCCGTATGGGTACTAGGGTACTTGGTCTATGACCTACTTGGTTAGACCCATCCTCTATGTGGCATTAGGATGGTCTACCTAACCGGTTAAAACCGCTAAAATACTATCTTCTCCAACCAAAAGAAACTCATCTCCCTCATGTTTAATCTCTGTGCCTGAGTATTTGCTAAAAAGAACCTTATCGCCTTCCTTGATACCAACAGGTTTACTTGTCCCATCATCCAGCAACTTACCCTTGCCTACCGCTAGAACCTTGCCAACCTGTGGCTTCTCTTTGGCTGTGTCTGGAAGAATAATTCCACCTTTTGATTTCATCTCGGAATCTTCAATTTTAAGAAGAACCTTATCTGCCAATGGTTTAATTGCCATATGCTCACCTCCTTACTTTTGCTAAAGCTTATTAGAGTACCTCATGCCCTATGGGTATTTAGCACTCTATGACTTGGAGTGCTAAATTATAATGCATTGAGGCAAAAAGGCAAGGTTAAATTTCGGGGGATTTCAGGAGTTTTCCTTGTGTTTTTGCGTGTTTTCTTTAATTTTTGGTATTTTTTGATGTTTTTTGATATTTGTATATTAAGTTCAATCCATTCAATGTAAGGTTATTGTCTACCTTATTGACGGATTTACAGAACCTTGAAATAAACCGAGCATTCCCTCCTGTTGCAATTACTACAGCAGCGAGACCTATTTTCTTCCTTAATCGCTTTATCAGTCCATCGGTTAGAGCGCTAATCCCATAAACTATGCCACTCCTCATACTATCAATTGTATCCCTCCCGATAACCGATGTTGGCCTCTTTAGCGATATTGATGGCAAAAGGGCTGCCCTTTTTGAAAGTGTTTCTAGGGAAAGTTCGAGTCCGGGGACAATAGCTCCACCTTTATATTCCCTCTTTTCTGATATTGCATCAAACGTTATTGCGGTCCCAAAATCAAGGCAAATTGCTGGAGACCCATAATAACTTACACATGAATAGGCATTTACCAATCTATCCTGTCCTACCTCAGAAGGATTGCGATAACGGTTCTTGATTGGGGCTTCAATATTCTTTCCCAAGACATACGGTTGTTCCTTAAACAGGCCTCTAATATCCTTCTCAAGTTTTAAGCTGATATGTGGTACTACGCTGCAAATTATAACATCATTAATATTAACTCTTGATAGCTTTTTCTTAAGAACTTTTAAGCCATACCTCTCCGTTGGAATAGAAAATTTTTTCTTTAATCTATCTCTTGCAAAAATACCGACATTAATATTAGTGTTACCAACATCAAGGGCAAGTAACATTGTTTCTCCTTATAGATAATTGTCTAGGCTCGTTAAAATACAATAACCTATTTAGCAAGTATTTTCCATAAAAAAATGCGCAACTTAGTACGCATTTGAAATCACATTATAAAATATATAAAGTTAGCGTTGTTTTTTGCTGTCCAGTTTTTCTCGATCGGGCTCCTGTCCTCGCTTGTGCCCTTCAGGGTACTTGTGCCCTTTAGGGTATGAGGGCTTGTCCTCGAAAGAGGGCTTGTCCTCGCAAGAGGGCTTGTCCTCCAGTTGAGAAACATAAACATCAAGGATCTTACTAATCTTATCAAGTTTACTCTTCATTTCTTCTAGCTTAAGTAAACTTTTGTCACTCTTGGAATCTTCGCTCTTAAATCTTCTTTTTATTTTAGGTAATTTTCCCATAGCTATATCCCAAAATAAAAAACAATCCTTTCTTAAGGATTGTTATCGATAAATTATATTGCTTTTTGGAACATTTTGCCACCCCTTTGTGGCGCTTCTCTTTTAGTATACCATCTTTGACTCTTGAGTCAAGGCCAAAATTTGCAGTCCGACTTGAAGCTTTAGAAGGAAAACTATAGAATGGGTGATCTTTTAAGATATTCAGATGTTATCAGCTTCTTTAATCTTTCAAAAAGGTTTTCAGGAATATCAAATCCCAAATCCTTTGCTTTATTAATATCCCGCCACGCTTTGCCATATTCCCCATTATGCAAATATGCAACCCCCTTGAAATAATATGCCTCTGGGTATTCCGGTTTAATTTGAATTGCCTTTTTGGCGTAATATATGGCTTTTTTAAAGTTACCTTTTTTTTGATATCCTAGACCTTTCATATAACATGCTTCAGCAAAATATGGATTCAAAATTATTGCTTTACTGAAATCCGAAATACATTTTTCATATTTACCTTTTTTGTAGTAAGCAAGACCGCGATTGTAATAGACCTTATCATCCAATGGGTTTAGCTCTAGTGAATTGCTAAATTTTACAATTGCCTTATCATACTCACCTGCTTTTAGATATCGTATTCCCTCTTTAAGCAAATTCCCTTTTGACTCCTGAGTAGATTTTTCCCAGGACACATCCCCTAACAGTTCTATAAACTCTGGCAATACTTCATAACCTAACTCCTGGGCCTTTCGAGCATCATCTCTTGCCTTGTCGTATTCCTTTTTTAAGAAATAAATAAGGGCGCGATTGTTATAGGCTTCAGCATAACCTGGTTTTATCTCTAATGCATTTGTATAATCTAAAATCGCAAGATCATATTTCATTAAATAACTGTAAGAAATACCTCGAGATAAATATGCCCTCGCATAACCAGGATTAATCTCTATAACCTTAGTAAAATCAGAAATAGCTTGTTCATTTTCACTTATATTGAGATATACAGATCCCCGCAAAAAATAAGCATCCTCATAAGAAGGATTAAGTCCTACAGCCGTATCAAGATATGATATGGCTTTACGATCATCACCATTACTATAAAAATTAAGCGCCAAAAGATAGTATGTTTTTTCATTCTTAGAGTATTCTATTCTGGATGCCGTATTTAGGGTGTCAAGAATATTGGGAGGTATTTTATATCCAAGTTCCTTGGCTCTTTTTATATCCTCTAAACTTCGTT
>CAZOIE010000016.1:0-11280 GCA_964579905.1 uncultured Planctomycetia bacterium | reverse complement strand
TAATGTTTCTGAGGCTGTTCTTAATAGCTTTGATCTGCCCCCACGAGCCCCTTTTACCTGCTTGAGTATCTTCTTTTTCCTCTTTAAAGTTGCTGCTCCAGTTTTCACTCTTGCCATAATAAAAATTCCTCCTGGTATTTACTTTAGATTTCCCAACAATCTCTTCACCGTTTTTTTGTCTGTTTCTGCGGCATAATCCTTCTTACGCAAAGATCTCTTCCTCTTCTTTGTCTTCTTTGAAAGAATATGACCCTTAAAAGCTTTTGCTCTCTTTAGCTTTCCTTTCTTGGTTAGCTTAAATCGCTTCTTTACACCTTTTGATGTTTTTAACTTTGGCATAGCAATTTCCTTTCTTGCGAAGCACCCCCCCTTGGGGGTTGCAAAGTGCCCTATGGGGCTACTTAATATCCCCATAGAGATACGAAATCCTCCGTGGGGGAATACAAATTTGAAAAATCTCTCTTAGTTAGCTTTATTGTAATATAAAAGAGTGCCTACCTCCCTGCGGGGATGCCTACCTGGCTACCTCCCTACGGGGATACCTATTAGCTACCGTTAGGTGCCTAATAGGCTAGGCAAGAATTTTACTTAGGCAAAATTACCATTGTCATACTTCTTCCTTCAAGCCGGGGCGATGTTTCTACCTCGCCTATGGGAGCTATGTCAGTTGCGAGTCTATCAAGAATACGCTTTCCTATTTCGGTATGTGTTATTTCTCTGCCTCTAAACCTCATTGCAACCTTTACCTTATCCTTCTTCTCGAGGAACTCCTTTATGTGTCTCAATTTCACCTGATAGTCATGCTCTTCTATCTTTGGTTTAAATCTTACCTCTTTTATATGTATAACATGCTGTCTTTTTCTGGCTTCCTTTTCCCTCTTTGCCTGTTCATATTTATACTTGCTGTAATCTAAAATCCTACACACAGGCGGTTTAGCTAAGGGCGCGACCTCAACAAGATCCAGCTGTAACTCCTGCGCCTTCTTTAGACCCTCGCTGGTGGGAATTATACCCATCTGCTCACCTTCCGGCCCAATTAGCCTTACCTGGGGAATCCTGATTCTTTCATTTACTCTTAAATTAGTACTTATCTCTATCACCTCCCTGGGTTATTTTGATAGAAAATTTAGATTTTATTTTTTAGATTAACTCTTCGAGTTAACTTGTTCAACCAATTTATCTATAAGCTCATCTATCTTTACAATGCCCTCGTCCTGCTTGCTCCTTGAACTCCTCGAACGGAGAGACACCGAATCTTGGTTAATTTCCCTATCTCCTATAATAGCCATATATGGAACCTTGTTGACCTCGGCCTCTCTAATTTTATATTGCATCTTCTCATTGCGCATGTCAAGTTCAATCCTAAGTTTCTTATCTTGAAACCTTTCCTTTATCTTCTTGGCATATTCATGGTGCTTTTGCGATATGGGTATAAGCACCAATTGCACAGGTGCTAGCCACAATGGAAATGCACCTGCGTAATGTTCTATTAAAACACCGAAGAATCTTTCAAAGGAACCAAGGATAGCCCTGTGAATCATTATAGGGGTATGTTCTTTCCCGTCTTCACCGATATATGACACATCAAACCTATCGGGCAGATTAAAATCCACCTGTATGGTAGTACACTGCCACTTTCTTCCTAAGACATCCTTAATCTTTATGTCTATCTTAGGGCCATAAAAAACGCCCTCTCCTGGGTCTATATTATATTCTAATTTAGCCAAGTCCAGCGCACTCTTTAGGGCACTTTCGGCACGCTGCCAATTATCTTCAGTCCCTACAAACTTATCCGGCCTAGTAGATATAAATATCTCATATGAATCAAATCCAAATGTCTTAAGGAAAAATATGACACTCTCTATTATTAAGACTATCTCCCCCTCAAGCTGATCCTCGGTTAAAAAGATATGTGCATCGTCCTGTGTAAACCCCCTTACCCTCATGAGCCCATGAAGAACACCCGATTTTTCATACCTGTAAACGGTACCGAGCTCTGCATACCTCATGGGTAAATCCTTATAGCTTCTAAGCTTGCTCTTATAGATAAGTATATGTGAAGGGCAGTTCATTGGCTTTATAAGAAAGTTTCGCTCCTCTATCTGCATAGGCGCATACATATAATCCTTATAAAACTCCAAATGCCCGCTGGTTTTCCAAAGATCCTGTCTTGCCATATGTGGGGTATAAATAATATCGTAACCGGACTTTATATGAGCCTCTTTCCAGAAATCCTCAATTATCTTTCGAACAGTTGAGCCCTTTGGATGCCAAAGTACAAGTCCTGGTCCTATTGCATCCTGTATACTAAATAGGTCAAGTTCCTTTCCAAGCTTTCTATGATCCCTCTTCTTTGCCTCCTCCAGCAAAGAAAGGTACTGTTTTAATTCGTCTTTATTGGAAAATGCACTGCCGTATATTCTTTGGAGCATCTTATTGTGCTCATCCCCTCTCCAATAGGCACCACAGGTACTTAATAGCTTAAATACCTTAACATCCTTTGTACTCTCAACATGAGGCCCTCTACAAAGATCAATAAAATCACCGCTTTTGTAAACAGACACAACCTCATCCGGTATCTCGTTAATAAGCTCTATTTTATAATCTTCTTTAAGCTCTTTAAAGAGCTTAAGGGCTTCTTTTTTATTAAGCTCCTCTCTTTCAAACTTTACACCCTGCTTTACTATCTCAGCCATCTTTTTTTCAAGCTTTATAAGATCCTCTTCCTTAAAGGGTTCTTCGACATCAAAGTCATAGTAAAAACCCTCATCCGTAGAAGGACCTATACCAAGCTTTGCAGCAGGGAAAAGCTCTTTAACGGCCATCGCCATTACATGAGAGGTGCTATGTCTTAAAATTTCTAAATGCACATTATCCATATTTAAATATTATTAAGATTAATCTTAATATTGATAACCATACATTATAATGCTATCAAAATGAAGGTATTTTGTCAATTTCCTTTAATCTCTGCCCGTTGAGTTTGTTTTTTTGCCTCTAACCTATATAAAATAGCAAGTAGCTTGGTCAGCTCACCTGGAACGCCGCTACCAATCCTTTTCTTATCAACCTTAACTAAAGGAATAATTTCCATAACCGAGTATGTCAAGAATGCCTCATCAGAGTTAAGAAGCTCTCCGGGCTTAATACTTCTCTCCTGCACATCTAAAAAGTATCTCTTGGCTATATCAAACACAACCGCTCTTGTAATACCACAAAGTAAGCCTGACTTAAGCGGCGGTGTAATTAACACATTATTTTTTATAATAAATATATTTGAAGAGCTGGCTTCACTTACTAAACCTTTGGTATTGGTTAAAATCGCATCATCAAAACCCAGGCTTCGAGCATTTTTTCTTACGAGCGTATTCTCAAGATAATTGAAACTCTTTATATTGCAAATCACAGAATCAGCATTCTTAATATTTTTTACCAAGGTTGCACTTAAGCCCTTTTTATATAAACCCTTTTGGAGCTTCTTGATAGGTCTTGTAATAATAACTATCTCGGCTTGGCTAGATTTAAAATCCAAGCCAAAGCTCTCCTCTTTGCGCCAAAGCGCAACTCTAACATACGCATCTTTTAGAAAATTTTTCTTAAGGCTCAAGTAGATATAATTCTTTAGTGCCTTCTTAGTATAAGGTGACTTAAGATGTACCAATTTTAATGAAGAAAATAATCTTTCAATATGCTCATCCAGCTTGAAGATAGCTCCATCATAGCAGCGCATCGTCTCAAAGATGCCCTCACCATACAAAAAACCCCTGTTAAATACAGATATCCTAGCACCTGCACCTTTAACAAATCTGCCATTAAGAAAAATTGTTTCTCTCATCTAATTAACCCCTAGTGAATTCAACAATGCTTTGGCCTTTGTCAGTGTTTCATCAAACTCTAATTCAGGAACCGAATCTGCAACTATGCCACCGCCTACCTGCAAGTATGCCTTTTTGTTTTCAATGAGAATCGTTCTTATAACAATATTTAAATCCATATCTCCGTCAAAACTAAGATAACCTATCGAGCCTGTATAGATATTCCTCTTGGTTGGCTCAAGTTCCTCTATTATCTCCATTGCCCTTATCTTTGGTGCGCCGCTTATAGAGCCCCCGGGAAAACAAGCCTTTATTAAATCCATCCTATCCTTACCTTTATTCAACTCTCCTGTAACATCTGCTGTGGTCTGATAAACGGTGGAGTAGGATTCAATATTTCTTAGAGACTCTACCTTAACACTACCGTATTTGCAAACCCTTCCCAGGTCATTCCTCTCAAGATCTACTATCATCATAAGCTCGGCCTTATCCTTTTTGCTCCTCAAAAGCTCTTTCTTTAAATTAATATCCTCGGTTTTATCATTTCCCCTTGGGCGTGTCCCCTTCATAGGGCGTGTCGACACCAACCTCCCATCAAGCTTCAAAAACCTCTCAGGAGAGGCGCTCAGTATCTGAAAATCTCCGAGGTTAAAATAGCTGGAAAAACACGAAGGGTTTATATCGGATAGCCTTTCATAAATATTAAATGGGCTTTCTTTAACCGCACAGGATAATCTCTGTGATAAATTTACCTGGTATATATCCCCCTCTTTGATATACCTTTTTGCCTTATTGATAGCCCTTATGTACTCACTCTTTGTAAAGTTTGAGCTTATAGGAGTTGTTGATCCTGGTGAGCGTTTCCTCTGTGGCCTTCTTTTAAGCGAAAGATATTTTGTAATATGTGATCTTAGAGTATCTATATCCCTCTTGGCTTTATTTATAGCAAGCCTTCCTCTCTCTGGGAATCCGGTTGCAACAATCAGCGTTTCTTTTTTCAGATGATCAAATACCAGAACGGTTCCATAAAACATCACAAATAAATCTGGAATCTTGATATCATCTTTTGAGATACTAGGAAGCCTCTCAACAAAATGTTTTAAATCATATCCAAAGTATCCAACCGCACCCCCAAAAAATGGTATATCTCCTCTTTGCTTTTTGACTGTATAAAGATCTAACAGTCTCTTAAGCTCGGCAAAGGGATTTCCTTGGAAATATTGTTTTCCCAAGCAACCATCAAGATCTATATTATTCCCTTTTGCCTTTAACCTTAGAAAAGGCTTGGACCCTATAATCGAAAATCTTCCAAGTCCATCGTGCAAAAGAGAACTCTCAAGCAAAAAACTAGAGGGCTCTTCCTTAAAAATATCAAAGACCTCTCGGGGCTCTAAAAACCCTTTTAATTTATATACCAAAGGCTCTATCATCTCATAAAAAATTAAGAGATTCCTCCTTATCTTGCCTAGGAATCTCTCTATAAGAATATTTATGATTCTAACCTCAAGCTATATGCCTATAAAGGTAAAATGGTGGGCCCAAGGGGACTCGAACCTCTGACCTCTTGCATGTCAAGCAAGCGCTCTAACCAACTGAGCTATGAGCCCGTGATAGGTTATTATATTAAAGTTATTTATTTTGTCAAAGTATTATTTCTGATTCTACTTGCTAGCCCACTCGCCATCTTCAAGTTGTACCTTCTCACCCTTAGAGGCTCTTTCTTTTTGCTCACTTGCAAATGCCTCTTCGACCTGCGCTATAGCCTCTTTTGGAAAACCGTTCTGCTCAACTATAGTCTTATAAATTATAAGCCTGTCTTTATTCTCCTGCTCTACTATATCCTTTATCTGATCATTATCCAAAAAGGCGCTTATATATCCCTTGTTATTTTCCCCAATATGCCCATCTTTCTTATGGGCCTTTATAGCCTCAAACCTTGCCCTCCTTGAATCTATAGCAGACTTAACCTCATCTGTCATATATTTAAGCTGAGGGGTCTCGGCATACGCATGGGCAATAAAATTAAATAAACTCTCATTTCTATAAGACAAGGGCTCACCTTCACTTACCATATCCTCAATACTGGAGGCGGTTTCTTTTAACTGTCTAATATCAATGGTAATATGTGCCTCTATCTTTATCGGCCTATCTGGATCTCCAACTGTCTCAACCCTACACCCTAAACACATTACAATAATCGTTAAAGCAATTGGATAAATGAATGTCTTTTTCATTTTAGCATCCCCCATTGTTGGGAAGTATTTGTTATCTCAATAAATCTATAAGAGTTCCCAACGCTTCTTCTTCAACGCTTATATCAAATTCAATTAGGTGTCTTCCGTCAAGCGTCAAGTTCAAAAAATACTTATCTTTCTTCTTGGAAAACTCTCCCTTAAACTCATCGTATACAAACTCACCTTCCTTTGCCAATTCATCAATAAGCCAACCAGTCTGTTTTTCTTTTGGAAGGTAATTTAAGAGAGCGAGGATTAATTCCTGTTCTATCTGTCCAGCCTCAACGGAATTTGCCCTAATATCAAGGACACCTATCTCGTGACCCATTAATCTTATTAAGAGATACAGATCAACTAAACCTTTTGTCTTTGTTTTAAAGCCCTTTGAGGCGTTGTCCAATTTCTCGAGGTCAAGCGATTTAACCTCTAACTCAAGATTAAATAGGGTTTTATCGAGCGATAGATCCGCTGAACCTCTTCCATTTGCACCATATATATTATACTCAATGTCATCTAAATTTAAAAGGGAATTTGAGCTACTTATTACAGTTCTTATATTGTCCAACTCGATATTTTTTATATTGGCATTCTTTATGAAAAGTCTTTCTCGCATCTTATTTTCCATTGAATTAATCGGCACCTTGCCGTATATACCGGAAAGATAAAAATTGAGTCTTTCAGAATATACGCTGGCTCCACTTAAAATCAGGTTTAGGGAAAACTCTATGGGGGACTTGACTCTAGGGCTAAATGAAATATTCCCTAGCAGGACAACCGCATTGTTGATGCTTACGTCACTAAAGGAGGTAACCTGCCTACTCAAAAATCTATTAAGCCTTGTAGGGGTTCTGGGAAAAATCTTGAAGTTGACATCGCACTGCTTAAATAAATGTTTAAACTTTATAAAAAATATGGATTTTACCTCGTCATCGATTAGATGCCCTGAGATCCCCCTCCTAATAAAGAAAAATGGGCTATAATCTAGGGCAACCTTATCTATCCTGAGAGTTGCAAATGGCCCCTTGGTGCTTACCTCTACATTCCTTAACATAACCGTTGTAAAGAGATTTGTATCAAGCCGTCCGATTTTTACTTTTAAATCAAACCTCTCAGACACCAATTTTTCTATTCTATACTTTATCAACTCCTCTATTGGCCCTGCAATAATAAAAAGATAAAGCGCCAACATAAATATAAGAAGAACACCTGTAATCCTGAAAACCATTCTCATGGTTAAAATAATATCACACAACAAGGCCATCTTAAAGCAAAAATAAAAAAGAAAAAAAAGAAAAAAAATGACGTTTTTTTTCTTTTTTGTTGACTTGACTTGAGGCTTCTGGCACAATACTTAACTATGATAACACCTAATCCATTTACCCCGCAATCCGGATGGGAACCAAGGGAATTTGGCGGTCGTAAAGAGGAAATAGATCTCTTTAAAAGACAGCTTGAGCTCTCAAAGCGCGATAAGATAGACCATATCGTAATACTGGGTGAGTGGGGCATAGGAAAAACCTCTCTGCTTAAGTATTTCAAGAAACTCTCCCAAGAAAATGGCTACCCAAGCATACTGTGTCCCGTTGGAAGATTTACCAAAAAGGATAAAACTATAGATGGTATAAACCTTATCCTGGAGGAGCTTGAAAGATCCTTTCCTTACGATGACAATAAGCCGCCCAAGAAATCCACGCAACCACAGACAATTCTGACCAATAGATTATTATCGCTGTATAAAGGTATAAAAACTGATCTTGTGGCTGTTCTGCTTGACGATATCCAGAACTTCTCAGAGATCTCTGAGGTAATAGATATAATCAGGCTTGTATTAAGCAGGGATGAGATTATCAAAGATGCAAAATATCTATTTGTGCTATCCTCTACACCGAGTGGCTGGCAAGGCTTTATCGATAAGCATAACCCTGTCGGCAGGTTCTTCAGAACAAAACTTATTTTAAGTTCTCTATCTGAGGAGGAAACCCAGAAGATTATAAAAAAGACGCTTTCAAGTACAGGGGTTAGTTTTTCAGACAACATTATAAAAGACATATACGAATACACAAAGGGCCATCCATATGAACTCCAACTTCTATCAAGCAACCTTTATGAAGCGCAAATTGAGGGAAAAGTAAATACTCCCGAACAATGGGAAAAGGCGCTCCTTGATACCTTAAGGGATCTCGGTAGGGATTACTTCGATTCGCTATATAATAAGATTACAGATAGGGAAAAACCAATTCTTGAAATAATGTCTAAGCAAGACGCAGCGCTTGATATTAAAGAGATTAAAGACCTTATTTGGACGAGCATCAAACGCTACAAGGGATATCCGCTAAGGGACATCGGAAGCTTCATATACCGCTTGGAAGACAAGCAGATTGTAAAAAAGCTTGCGCGCGGTAAGTATAAAATCTTTGATAGGATGTTTCTAGAGTACTTTGTAAGACGGTAAAACCCACTACCTCTTCTTCCTCATCGGCTCGTTACAGCATACTATATCGCATGCCTCAACACAATTACAAACATTATTCACTGTAATCAAAAGCCCGCATACCGTACATGCGTAGTTTTCTTTTGCCTTTGATTTCTTAGGCGCACTCTTTACAACCTTTTTTGCCTTAGACTTAGCTTTCTTTTTTACAACTTTCTTCTTTGCCATATCCAGCTCCTTTCTAACTATTCTAGATATCCTTCCACCCATGGAACCTCTTTTCTTGAGACAATATATCCCTTTGAAACATCAAATGTATATGCGTTGCCATCCATGGTAACGAGGGTAAATGTTTTATTATCCTTTGAGAATCCCTGAGCTACAGGTGCCTTATTCGCCTGCCAGAAATAATGCGAGGTGGTAAACTCTAATTTACTCCTATCTCTTATTAACTGCTTAACAAAATATTTCCTAAGCAGTCTTTTCCTTTTATAAAAGGCTATAGCGAGGTCATTGAGATTTGCTTGATCACTTGCCCATGGACCAAAACGAACAAGGTGTACTCCGTCATTGCACAGCACAACAAGCCTTGCGTACCAGTTAGTCTTCCATAGAATCTTATCCGAGGAATAATGCGTTACCACTCCGTGACCATCATCCCCGTAATCAGACTTTGGAATCATCTTTATGGCATAATGTCCGCTTGAAGATGTGGTAGAATATTCTCTATTTGGAGCTAGGCTATCTGCAAAACCAGCCCATGTGCAAAAAATACATATAAGTATTAAAATAAATGTAGAGAGAATTATCTTAACCTTCATCTTTTTCCTTCAATGTTATCTGCACACCCGGATTGCTTGATAACGTATTATGTACGGTGCAGTGTTCTATAACCTTTAAAAAAGCTGCTTTCCTTTTATCTAGTTGAGCATTTGGCACTGCAACCTCAGCCTGTATCTTGGATATCCTTGAGGGTTGAGATTCCTTCTGCCAATCAAGCTTTATCGCTAAACCGCTTGCGTCCAAACCTGCATTCTCTAAGAAATTAACAGCATACACTCCTATGCAGCTTCCAAGACTCGCTATTAAGAGTTCAGGCGGCATCATGGCAGAATCTTCACCGCCAAAATCCTTTGGTAAATCTATTAAAATAGAGTGATTCCTAAATTCAGCCTTGAATTTTTTACCACCTAAATATGAAACATCCATTTTTTATTCCCCTATAAATTGAACTATAATCTTTCTACTTCGGCTTCTATTATCAAACTCTGCCAGCACAATCTGCTGCCATGTACCAAGGCAAAGCTTACCTTCTGTAAAAGGAACTGTAAGAGAGGGGCTTTGCAGTGCGGCCCTTACATGGCTAAATCCGTTTGCATCGCCCCATGTATCATCATGGGAATAATGCTCGCTTGAAGGGGCTATTCTTTCATACAAATCATTCATATCTCTTATCAGGCCACCTTCATATTCAAAAGAGGTAATCGCAGCTGTCGAGCCACCAATAAACACCGTAACATTACCCTCTTTTAATTTAGACTTAGCCAACAAAGCGCTTAGATCATGCGTAATATCAATAAGATCGCCCGCTCCTTTACTATTAACCGAGATATGTTTTGTAAGTATCTTCATTTAGTTCTTCTATCTATCTTGTTTTTCCTCTTGCCTATCTTAACAAGAACGTTCTTTGCTATCTTTGTATTGGGTCGTATAACAGAAGTCTTATTCTGCCGGTTGTTCATCTGTCTCATACTGCTTCAATTCCTCTTCAAATACCTTAAACACCTTATCGTCAAATAAACAGAAAATTACTTCTTCTGGTAGCTCTGCCGTTATAAGAAAAAAATGGGTAGCGCTAAGCATTATTCTAGCACATTTGTCAACCGGATAGCCAAAAATTCCTGTTGATATCGCTGGAAAGGCAATAGAACCTATCTCTTTATCCTGGGCTATCTTTAGAGAGTTCATTGTGGCATTTCTTAATTTGCCATCAGCGTCCTGCTCATCCCTTCTTGGCCCCACCGCATGGATAACATACTTTGCCTTTAGCTGGCCACCGCTGGTTATAACAGCGGCCCCAACGGTTGTACTGCCTATTTTATTGCATTCATCCTGGATACTATTACCACCTTTAGCTTTAATTGCACCAGCAACACCGCCACCCATAATCAGCCTGCTGTTTGCAGGATTTACTATGGCATCTACTTCTAGCTCTGTAATATCTCCCTGAATAAGCTTTATCATCTTTTCATCTCCTCTAAGATTTCATCTTGAAAAACAACCAATTCTTATCCTCTGTAAGTTTTGGCTTTAGCTTCAAAAGGCAATAGTTACCTTTTAACTTTTTACCTTTTATCTTACATAAAATCTTACTTGGTGTTGCCTCATCAAGAAGGTATATTCCTTTATCCCAAATCTCAACGCTCCCTGCACCATACTGACCTTCAGGTATACTCCCCTCAAATCCTTCATAGCCAAGTTCATGATCAGGGACTGAAACTGCAAGTCTCTTTATGCCTTCGGTTGTCGGAGGCTCCTTTGGAACCGCCCAACTCCTCAATACACCATCCATCTCAAGGCGAAGGTCATAGTGCAAGTGTAAAGCGTTATGCTTCTGAATTACGTAGATTAATTCATTTTGCATAATATGGACAGAGTTTATTTAAAAGGCACTCTTTGCATAAGGGTTTTCTAGCGTCACAGATCTTTCTTCCATGATCTATCAAAAGATGGCTAAAATTTCCCCACATATTCCTTGGAACAAGCTTCATAAGATCCTGCTCTATCTTTACAGGATCTG
>CAZOIE010000015.1:0-11420 GCA_964579905.1 uncultured Planctomycetia bacterium | reverse complement strand
GCCTTCTCTGTCTTTTACCCTTCCAGCCCTCTCATATATAGTCGCAAGGTCGGTGTAAAGATAACCTGGATATCCACGTCTACCCGGTATCTCCTTCCTTGCAGCAGAAACCTCTCTAAGCGCCTCACAATACATCGTCATATCGCTCAAGATTACTAGAACATGCATACCCTTTTCAAACGCCAAGTACTCAGCACAGGTTAGCGCCATACGCGGAGTCGCTATCCTTTCAATGGCCGGTTCATCTGCCAGATTCATAAAAAGAACCCCATAGCACCAAAAACAACTGCAAACCCTCCTTCGGAGGACAGGCTTCCCTCTTTTCCCAAAACCTTCGCCTGCCTTGCAATCTGAGCGGCAACCCTTGAGTGAGGAAGACCGGATCCTGAAAACACAGGAAGCTTTTGCCCTCTAACCAATGTATTTAATCCGTCTATAGAGCTAATTCCTGTTTGTATAAACTCCGATGGGTAATCCCTAGAGGCAGGATTAAGGGGATTGCCATCTATATCAAGATTCTTCTCAGGCAAGATTTTCGGGCCCTTATCCTTTGGCCTTCCAAATCCATCAAATACCCTGCCCACCATATCTAGCGAAACCCCAAGCTCTATACTCTTTCCTAAAAACCTTACCTTACTGTTATATACATCTATTCCTCTGGTTCCCTCAAACACCTGGACCAAAGCAGTATCCGTGGAGACCTCAAGCACCCTGCCCATTCTTATATTACCGCTGCTTAATTCAATCTGGGCAATCTCCCCATATTTAACGCCTTCTATCTTCTTAACAAAAACAAGCGGCCCGGCGATACTTGAGATAGTCAAATATTCTTTAAGCATTTTTCACCTCACCTGCTAAAGCAGCATCTATTTCCTTTGATAGATTTTCTGAGATCATATCAATTTTATCAAGTTCACCTTCCTCTATATATTTCATCCTGGCAATATCTTCTCTGATCTCTAAATTAGCCAGCTTATTAAATGGCACCTCTTTTTGAAGTGCCTCTTTTGAATTGGTATAGTACTTAATAATTACCTTCAGCATCTTGTATTGCTTAGTAAAGGAGGTAAATGTATCAACCTCATGAAATGCATTTTGGTGCAGGAAATCTTCTCTTATCGACCGCGCGGACTCTAGGAGCAATTTATCGGAATCAGACAGAGATTCAACTCCGACAAGCCTTGCTATCTCTTCAAGTTCAGCCTCCTCCTGAAGAAGCCTCATCGCCGACTTCCTAAGTTCTATAAAATCCTCGGCAATATGCTCCCTTGTAAAATCCTCTATATTAGCGTGGTATAAAGAATAGCTCATAAGCCAATTTATCGCCGGGAAATGCCTCTTGTATGCAAGCTTATCTTCTAAGCCCCAAAAAACCTTAGCCACTCTTAGGGTTGCCTGGACCACAGGATCTGACAAATCCCCTCCTGGCGGTGAAACCGCCCCTACGACACTAAGAGCACCCTCGCGGGAATCTTTTCCCAGGCATACAACTTTACCGGCCCTCTCATAAAACTCGGCTACTCTAAACCCAAGATAAGCAGGATACCCTTCTTCTCCAGGCATCTCCTCAAGTCTACCAGATATTTCTCTAAGCGCCTCCGCCCACCTTGAGGTTGAATCCGCCATAACGGCAACACTGTAACCCATATCCCGAAAATACTCCGCTATCGTAATGCCTGTATATATACTTGCCTCTCTTGCTGCAACAGGCATATTGGAGGTATTCGCAATAAGTACCGTTCTCTTCAATAGAGGTTCTCCTGAGCGGGGATCCTTTAAATGTGGAAACTCCATAAGAACATCTGTCATTTCGTTTCCGCGTTCTCCGCAACCTATATAAACCACCACTTCTGTATCGGCCCACTTTGCAACCTGATGCTCTACAACAGTCTTTCCTGCACCGAACGGCCCAGGTATACAAGCCGTCCCACCCTTTACAACGGGAAAGAATGTATCGATAACCCTTTGACCTGTAACCAAGGGAACCTTTGGCATAAGCTTTTCCTTAAACGGTCTTAAAGATCTGACCGGCCACCTTTGGAGCATGGAAATCTTCTCAAGTTTCTCCTTTGTCTTTATCTCGCAAACAACCTCTGTGACCGCGAAGTCTCCCTCGCAGATATTAGAAACAGTTCCCTCAATACCAACAGGTACCAGTATCTTATGGACGATGAGACTTGTCTCTTTTACCTCTCCAAGTATGTCTCCACTTGTAACATTATCACCTTTCTTAGCAACAGGCTTAAAATTCCATTTTTTATTACGATCAAGCGATGGTATATCCACCCCGCGCGCGATCCTGTCGCCCGTTTTCTCTCTAATAACATCAAGCGGCCTTTGAATACCGTCATATATCGACTCAATAAGACCCGGCCCCAGCTCTACGCTCAATGGTTCATTCGTTAAATATACAGGTTCACCTGGCCCAAGTCCCTCGGTCTCCTCATAGACCTGTATAGAGGCAACGTCTCCTTTTAATTCTATAATCTCTCCTATAAGCCTCTTGTCGCTCACTCTTACCACATCGTACATCCTGGCATTCTGCATATTATCGGCAATAACAAGCGGCCCTGAAACCTTTATAATTCTTCCATCTTTCATAATAACTGTCCTTTTTAACTATTCCTTTAAAATATCAACCCCTATGGCCTTCTCTACAGATTTGTTTATAATAAGTTTCGACATGTCTCTTTGCTTAGCGTGATCCGGTATAACCATTATATATCTTCGCCCTTCTAAATTTACGGTAGTTATAAGTTCTAGATTACCCTTGGCAACGGACTCGGTTATTAAGATAATAGAGTAGTTGTCATTCTTGCACAACTCACTCAGGGTACTGCTGGATTTGCCCAACTCTACACCAAAGACATCTATGCCCACGAGTGCAAAAACCGAAACCAGACCTTTTGGCCCTATAAGCGCGATATCAGACATAGGCGAGTCCTATATTGTTTCTTATCTGCTCCTGAGTTATCCTATAAAGCTTTCCGCTTAAAATCCTTCTTAAGTTCTTTACCTCGTATTCCTTGGCAAGTATATAACAAATAAGCGGCTCTATGCCAAAAGAGAAATACTTTGCTTCTCTAATCAGATCAATTAAATAATTATCAAACAATAAATCCGACCTTGCTAAAATTGAATCTTTCTTTTCTTCTTCCAAGGCTAACTTCACCAGTTCAAAGTAGGCTGTATTTGAAAATTCTTTTGCAATATCAGGTAACTTGCTATCAAAAATCCTATAAAAAAATCTGCTTTCGATAGAGCCGCCAGTAAAAAAATCTCTGCTCAAGTCTAAACTTTTTGATCTAAGAAGCACTTTTATATTGGAGAAATCTACAATTGTTTTATACGCATAGACTAAAAAGGGGCTCTTTGTGGCAATCAAGGCATTTTTCAAAAATTCCAAGTAAAATCTATCAAATAGAAATTCTATTTTATAGATAGGGTTTTCTGCCTCTAAAATCTCAACCAAAAAATTATTTACATGCTCACCCAGCGATTTAAAATTTCTCTTCTCTATGCAATCTACGAGCACCTCTTTGTTAAATAACCCAAGCTCTACAAGCTCTGCTTCTTTACTCTGGACGTATAATTCTTTCTTTATGAGTAGCCTTAGGGTATCTAGATCATATTTGAATAAGAAAGCATTTGTAATCTCTTTATCCTCACTAAGCTCATCTACCAATCTATAAAGGCTTTTTAGCTGCTCAACAAGAATCAGCTCAAAATCGGACATCAGATTAGCATTTTCAACAATCTGCCTGTAGTCAGGGTGCTCGGCCAACATATCAATTGTCTTTTCTAAAGAATCGACCTGTATGAGCTTATCAAAAAAGGCCTTTGACATTAGCCTTGTCTCAAGAACCCTTATTCTACCGTTTGCTCCGGTGTATTTTAGATTCTTTCCTGAGGACTGTTTGGCAAATAGTAATGCGTTATCCATTTTATTTAAAGAGTATTTTTATAAGCTCTTCCTGAACCTCATCTCTAATCATTTTCACTATTGTATCAAGCGTACAATCTATCTGAACTCTTTGGGCCTTTACGATAAACCCGCTATCTACCTTCTTATCAAAGGCTATTGTAAGCTTACCTTCCCTGCCCAGCTTAACAAGCTCCTTGTTGACTGAACTGATAAACTTAGAATCTATTCTATCTTTATCGTGCAAAGAAAATATTATCTCTTCATCGCCTTTAGCGATGACCCCTACGAGAACCTTCCTTGCGAACTCTTGATATTTGTCATCATCAAGTTCTATCAAAGCCTTTTTGGCAGATTCAAACACCTCATCCAGCATATTCTGCTTCTCTTGAAGTAGGGCATTTTTAAGCTGCAGATCGTAGGATATATCAGCGCTCTTTACTCTCTTAGAAGCCTCCTGCCTGGCCTTTGACAGAATTTCTTCCTTAATCTTTGCGCCCTTATCCTTAGCCTCATTTAGTATTAAATTTGCATCTTCCTTAGATTTTGCTAGAATTTCATTGGCTTCTGAGTTTGCATCAGATAATATCTTATCTACAATATTTGTCAGTGCCATCGATTAAACCTTTACTCCTTGAAGCAGCAAAAAGCCTGCTACTAAACCAAGAACACCGTATATCTCAACAAAAGCAGGAAAAATAAGCGCTTTTCCAAGCTCTTCCGGTTTCTTGGCCACTATTCCAACACCTGTTACAGCAACCTTTCCCTGAAAAACGCTGGAAACAAGCTCAACCAACCCGACCAAGGAACATATTGCAAGTATCTGGAGCCCATTGGTTAGATTCGGGATAATTACAGAATCCGACAAAAACTCAAGTTTTAATATAACCATAAATCCAACCAGCAGGCCGTAAAAACCTTGGGTTCCCGGAAGCCCAACAAGTGGAATCAATCTTCCAAATTTATCCGGGTCTTCGGTAACTACACCTGATGCTGCCTGCCCAGCAAGACCAACTCCAATACTTGATCCTATGCCCCCAAGCACTATAGCTAAAGTTGCCCCTAGCACACTCAAAACAAGACCTAATGCCATAACTCCCTCCTTTAAAATTAATTCTTCGTTTCAACTACCGTATATTTATTCTGCATCCTCAAAGGATTAAATGCCCTGCCACCTCCTTTAAAAAACTTCGGGAAAAATTCAACAAATTGAAGCCTCCCCGTGTGGATGAGACTACCGAGCACATTTACAGCTAGCGTAAATACATGACCAACCAGAAGAATCAATATCGTAACTAGAAAACCAACTACAGGAATCATGTCGCCTATCATAAATGCAATCAGGTTACATGTCATTGCCATAACACCTGTAACAAGACCAAGTGCCCATAATCTTGAATATGAAAGTACGTCGCTAATATATCCGGATATTACCGTATAAAATACAAAAACTCCATTGAACAGCTTAGCTGCGATACCAGAATTTTCTCTTCCGGCCGTTAATACTATCGAAATAGCTCCCACTTGAGCCAGCCTTACAAACAGCGTATTAAGGTCCTGGTGGTCGCATAGGTTTAGCATAACAAGGACGAGGCCCGTAAAGCCTGTCAAAAACACCAATATAGAGCCCTGATCCAATATCCCATCTAAAAAACGCTTCTTTCTGAAATTATCATAAAGCGCTATCAAGTTGCCCATGAAGATCTGGACTATGCCAAAAATAAGCGCTATAGCCAAAAGCTTTATAGAATCTTTGTTTGGATCAAGCAGTATGAGCTTATCCTTTATTGTCACTACACCTGAGAAAAGCTTTGGGGATTTTTCACCCAATATATTAATAATGTTCCCGAACCATCCGCCGGTTACACCCCCCAACACTAGTGCAGAAATTCCTCCTAAAAACAAGAGCCCAAAGAAGCTCTTCCAGTATCTACTCATCTTGAACTTTACAAGCGCCCATAATGACAACAATGCCAAAACCAATCCATATCCAGCATCTGTCAGGCAAAATCCGAAGAATATAAAAAAGAATGGCGCTAAAAATGGGGTTGGATCAAGCTCTCCATACTTAGGCAAGCCATACACCTTGGTTACAAACTCAAAAGGAAATACGGCGCGTTTATTTTCCAGCTCAACAGGTATAGTCTCACCAGGTTTTGGCTTATCTAGCACTAACTCAACTTCAGAGAAATTTTTCCCGATAGCTTCCTTTGTAGGCTTTATATCCTGCTCCCTTATCCATCCCTCCACAAGAAAGGCTTCTTTGGTGTTTAAAAAATTCTCCTTGGATTCTACCTTGCTCCTTAGATTATAATAATAAACATAAAGGCATTTGAGTTTCGTTTTATAGACAAGCAACCTTTTAAGCTTTTCATTTAATAAAAGTTCTTCTTGCTCTAACTTTTTAAATTTATCATCAATATATAAAATCTCATCCTCAACGCTAAGCTTATTTAATTCAAGGTGAACCCTGTTAAGGTTGTTCTTCTTAAAGATTTCCTCAACACTTAAGGCCTGTTTCTTCAGATAAACAAAAAGTAGGCGCTCAGCGCCCTTATCCTGGCTCACCAACTCAAAATCATAAAATAGCTTTTCTTTATTTAGTTCCTCTATGAGTCTTAATCGATCCTTAGGGGCAATTTCTCCAAACACCGCGCTGGCATATTTTAAATCCAGCTCTTTTAAATTTGTCTTACCAAGACTGTTCCATAAAAGAAGTTTATCTTTTTTATCAATCAACCTTTCTCTTTGTGATTTAATCTCTTTTAGAGAGCTGCTTGCAGATAGAAAAATCTCATAAACTTCTTCAAAATCCCGCAGATCCTTAATCTCATCCATCTTTAAGGATATCTTATCTCCCCCTGAAAAAACACCTTTCTTCTCATCAATTGTGTCTAAGTACTTAATCAGCTCTTCTATTTGGGAAACGGTGATAGATAGATTTTCTTTTGCCCCGGTTTCCTGTGCTAAATGGCTGGCGGTATCCTCTACCTTGATGATATGCAGTACCCCTAAATTCTGCAATGTATCTAGCAGTTCATCCTTTATGCTGTTATGCGCTACAATCCTGAGCTTCTTAATGCGAGATACTGCCATAGACTATTCGTATTTCCTGTTTTTGATGAAGTCTGCGACAAAATCTGTCGCTTTTTTAATATACTTTGAGGAATCTTTCTTAAGGATATGTTGTTCATCCTTAATCTTTGCCTCAAGACCTCCAAGCTTCTTCGCTATCTTAGAATCGGTATCTATGAGAAACTTGCGAGCCTCTTCCTTAGATTCCTGCTTCGTCTTTTCTACCAGAGAACCTGCCTGCTCCTGCGCCTCCTGCATTATTAACTTTGCCTTCTCGTCCGCTTTTTGAATGAGGGACTCTGCCTCTTTCTCAACCTCTTGAATTTTCTTTATCATCTCCATTCAAAACCATCCTTATAATAAATTATGATCTAAGGCTACCTACTGAATTACTTTTTGTCAACTATTTCCAATGCCTTATTGGATGAGAATATGCCTCTCGTTATTTTTACATCGGCCCTCTTTATCTTAAAATGATCTGAGACCATCTTAAGCAGCATCTTATTTGCTTTTCCCTGAATGGGAGAGACCGTTAAATACACCTTATACCTATCCTGCTCTTTTTTAACGCTATTTTGCTTTGCGTTGGTTACAACCTTTACATCAATAATCAAAATCTCTCCCAATGCAGCACTTCCTTAAGAGATCTCTTATTATGAAAAGCCACCTCTCCTTCAAAATACCCCATAGGTATAAGGCTTACCAGTTTATACTCGGCTGCTACGCCAAGCATCTTTTTAACCTCTTCGCAGTACGGTTTCTTATCACCTGCTACCCAACAAGCTCCAAGGCCTAGAGAATGTATTGCCAAAAGTATATTCTCTGTTGCAGCGCACCCATCCTCTAAGTAATACTTTGTATCTTCGCACAATACCACAATGCAGACAGCGCAGTCTTTGATAAAGGGGCCGTTCTCTATAAGGCCTGTTAGTTGCTCTAGAACTTTTTCATCTGATACTATCACAAACTCCCACGGTTGAACATTCCTTGCTGTGGGAGCAAGGCGTGCTGCGTCGATGATTTGTTCGATAAGTTTCTTATCAACCGCTCTTTTTGAAAAAGTCCTTACGCTCCTTCTTGAATTTACAATCTCCAAAAAATCTCTAGGTTTCATCAGCTATCTACCTCCTGCTGCCTGGCTTTATGGCTGGAATGTTCTTCAGGCACATTGGGCAGTTGCCGGGCTTATAAGTATCAACCTTTATCTTGATAAGACTCTTGAATTTTGCGCCAAAATCCACCTTGGAGCTTGAGCGATCTATAATACAACCAACACCAGCTAGCGTAGCGCCTGTTTCTTTAACCAGCTTTATAAGCTCATTTGTGGAAAGCCCTGTTGTAACCACGTCTTCGACAACCAAAACCCTATCGCTTTTACTAATAGAAAAGTTTCTTCTAAAGAGCATCTTCCCATCTTGCCTTTCGGCAAATATAGAGCGGCATCCAAGACTACGCGCAACCTCATAGGATACAATTATCCCTCCGATGGCGGGACCTGCAACAACTGTAGGTTTTTCCTTCTTAAAATTTTTTGCTATTTCTTCACACAGCAACTTTACATGATTGGGATATTGTAACACCTGGGCACATTGCAAGTACTTCTTGCTATGAAGACCGCTTGTGAGTCTAAAGTGACCGTTTAAGATAGCTTCTGATTCCTCAAAAATCTTTAAAATACGTCTACGATTTAACATTTTTCATTTCCTTTATTATATTTTCTGCTGCTCTTAATGGCGAAGTTGCCTCTAAAATAGGTCGTCCAACAACTATATAGCTACTACCCTCTCTAATAGCCTCTTTTGGACTCATAACCCTCTTTTGATCGGATAGCTTGTCTTTTATGGGCCTTATGCCAGGTGTAACTATTACAAAATTCTTTTTTAGATTTTTTCTTAAAAGAGTTATCTCCTTGGGTGAGCAAACAACGCCGTCAAGTCCAGATCTCTGAGCTAATTTTGCAAGATGCAAAACCTCCGCTTCTACCTTTTTCTTTATTCCCAAATTAAATAGGTCTTTCGTATTCATGCTTGTAAGAACCGTAACCCCCAGAAGCAGGGGTCTTCTTGGAACGCTTGCGGCTACCTTTAACATTTCCGCCCCTCCGAGAGTATGAAGGGTAAGCATAAATACCCCGAGACTCCTTGCTTGCTCAACCGCCTTCTTTACGGTATTAGGTATATCGTGATATTTCAAATCTAAGAATACTTTGCATTTTTTCTTGTGCACTACATCAATAATCCTTGGTCCATATGCGGTAAATAGTTGAGAGCCCACCTTAAAGATACTGGCGGCCCCGGATAATTGATCGACGAGACGCTTTGCTGTTTTTAGATCAGCCACATCAAGAGCAACGATTAATTGATTATCCACTGGTATTTAGACTCCCCGTTAATTGCTTTATGTTTCTTAACTTATTCTTATTCATGAATCTTTTAATATCGGTTAAAATCGAAAGTGCCACGCTAGGATAAACAAAATTTGCGGTTCCTACACTAATGCAGCTTGCACCTGCAATAAAAAACTCTATTGCATCCCGAAGGTTCATAATACCGCCCATACCGATAACTGGAATCTTAACGGCATTATAGACCTCCCACACACATCTCAGAGCCACAGGCTTTATGGCCGGACCGCTCAAACCTCCTGTTACATTGCCAAGGACGGAGCTTCTTGTATCTATATCTATTGCCATACCTGAAAGTGTATTAATAAGACTTATAGCATCTGAACCGGCATCCTCGGAAGCTTTTGCAATCTCTGCAATGTCCGTTACATTGGGAGAAAGTTTGGTAATAACCGTAAGCCTTGTTGATTTTTTAACAAGTTTAACTACATCAAATGTGGACTTCGGATCCTGAGAGAAGCTAAGCTTTCCCTTTTTATATTTGATATTGGGACACGAAATATTAAGCTCAACGGCCTTTACCCCTTTATCCTCTAAGCGCTTGCTAATTTTGAGAAATTCGTCCTTGGTGCGACCCGCAATACTAACTATTAACTTGGTAGATAGCTTCTTGTAAAATGACAGCTTCTTCTCTATAAAAACTTTAACGCCAGGATTCTCCAAGCCTATAGAATTTAGCATACCGCTTGGAGTTTCCACTATCCTGGGAGGAAGATTGCCCTCTCTGGGATTTAAGGTTACGGTCTTTGTAACAATAGCCCCCAGTTTATCTACATCGACAAGTCCCTTAAACTCATCGCCATAGCCAAAGGTACCCGATGCTACCATAATCGGATTTTTTAGAGAAAGTTTTCCTATCTTACAAGATAAATCTATTCCCATACAATTTCATTCCCATCAAAAACGGGTCCGTCTTTACAAACAAGCTTATAGCCTGTTTTTGTCTCTACGGCACAACCCAAACAAGCTCCTAGTCCACAGGCTATTACCTCTTCAAGTGAAGCTTGATAGTCTATCTTATGACGCTTTGTAATCTTTGATACCTCTTTAAGCATACCGTGTGGACCACATCCATAGATTGCAGATGGCTTTAAAGATTTTGAGGATATGGTTTTTTTAAGCAGGTCGGTTGCTCTTCCTCTAAATCCCAGCGATCCATCCTCTGTAGCAATTTTAACACAGCAGCCTAACTTTTTAAATTCTTCTTTACATAATACCTGATCTTTTGTCCTAGCCCCAATTATAATAGTTACGCCTGATTTATTCCCTCTGATTAACCTCTCTCCTAAAAAAAGAAGTGGTGCTGTTCCAATCCCACCTGCAATTAAGACTGGCGGCTGTTTATTATTGGTCGGTGGCTGCCAGTCAAACCCAGAGCCTAGCGGACCAATTACATCTAAAAGATCCTGTTTTTTCTTCTTCGACAAAGCCCTTGTGCCAGGACCTAAAAGCTCATAAAGAATAGTCACCTTCTTCCTATCCTTGGAAACGCTATGTATGCTGAACGGCCTTCTTAGTAAAGGTTCATTAGTAGTGGAACATTTGATATGAACAAACTGTCCGGGTATGGCCTTTTTTGCAATATACTCTGAGGCTATCGAAAGATTATAGTAATTTCCCTTGTATCGCTCGTTTGATAAAATTCTGAAATTACCTTTTCTCATTTCTTGCTATTTAGGGTTTTATGGAAGCTCTGAATTGGATTAACATCAAGCGTACCTTCTAAGAGCTCCTCTATTCCGCTAACCGAGGCCTGAGCACCAGGTATGGTTGTTACGCATGGGATACCGTTCATTACAGCGCTTGAGCGAATCTTTATCTCATCGTTCCACTCGCTCGAACCCTTGGTTGGGGTATTAATTATAAGGTTAACCTTTCTATTCTTTATATAATCCAAGATGTTTGGACGACCCTGGTGTATCTTGTTTATATGTTTTACATTTATTGATTTTTTCTTAAGGAACTTTTGGGTGCCTTCAGTAGCTATAACGCCAAAGCCAAGCTCATTGAGTTTTTTGG
>CAZOIE010000014.1:0-11610 GCA_964579905.1 uncultured Planctomycetia bacterium | reverse complement strand
ATGTGTATCAAAGATTCCACTTGTAGTTGAAAGCAGAGCTGCCTTTGCACTAATATTTGGCTCAAGGCTTTTAAGCTGTTTCTCATCAAGCCAAGCTATATCATTAACTCCATTTTCCATAGCCTGTGATTTTGTTACCTCAAGTCGGTTTATTTCCTTTTCTGTGACCGCGATAAAGAGTTTTCCGATACTCTTATGGTCTATGTTAAACTTCCGGCAGTACTCATATAGCAGGTGCTTTCCTCTTAGGCATAGTTTTGCCTTCAAGGAGCCTGCCTTGTAGTAAATACCGGAGTGAATAACCTCAGAGCTCCTAGAAGATACCCCTGCGCCAAATTGTGCCTCCTTCTCAAGAAGAACAACCGAATGGCCTTCTCCTGCAATCTTTCTGGCTATCGAAAGCCCCATGGCACCGGCTCCAATTATAATTACATCCGTTTTCATACTGATAGTTTCTTGTAAATTGTTGAAAATTCTCTTATAAACTTTTTCATTATCGGTATAGGTGCTCCTGTTACAGAAAATCCATCTTGGTATGGTTTTGGCCAGCTGGCTCTAATATAGATTTTTCTTTTTCTGAGCCTACTTGAAACAGATTTGGCCATTTCTTTATTCTGTAACCTGACAAAGATATGATTTGAGGTATTTCCACCGTTATACTCTAGGCCAAGTCTATTTAATTCCCTTTTTAGATATGACAAACCACCTTTAACTTGTTTAATATATCTATCTACTATTTGGTAATTCTCAATAAAGAACGAGGCGACCTCCATTGAAAGTACGTTTGTTTCATAACCCGTTCTCATCTTTGAGACATAATTAATAATCTTCTTATTTCCTATTATGTAGCCCAGCCTAATCCCTGCTAAGCCGAATGCCTTGGAGAATGATCGCATTACAAGCAAGTTATCAAATTGCTTGATTAGCTTCACAGATGATGGACCGCCAAACGGAAAATATACCTCATCGATAACCAGAAACGCCCCATACTTCTTGCAACACCTTGCAATCCGCGCTAACTCCTTTAGATTAAGCGTGCCTTCTATGGGTACATTGGGATTTGGAAGAAAAACCATAGCTGTGTTCTTATCTATTTTTGAAAGCATCTCCCTGGTATCGAGCTTATAATAATCTGTATATCCAACGGTTCTGCTTTTTACATCAAACATCTGGGTGTAAACATTGTAAAGCGCAAATGTTGGAACAGGATAAACTATATTGTCCTTAGGCTTAGAGATAGTTTCCATTAGGGCCTTGATAGCACCCGATACACCCTCAGTGATATAAAGCTGCTCTTCCTTTACCTTTAACCACCCAGCAAGTCTCTGATAAAAAGGGCTTATATCCGGATACAGGTTAAAATGCGACTTTGCTATTCTTTTAGTAAGACGCTGCATAACATTATCAGGAAACGGTACTATCCTTTCGTTCCTATCAAGGAAAATCCCTGAATCAACATCACGAAACTCACCAACCCGTAACCTCTCTAAACTCAATAGATTCTTTCTAAATTTATTCTTCATTTTCTATAGCCTTAATTTTACAGGTTCTCACAAATGGCAGTGTTAAATATCGAACCCTGGCAATTGGTTTAAAACTTGCCTTTTTAATCCCCTTTAGAGAGGCATGATGAAAATCCTTGGAGGTAATAAGTGCTTCCTTTTTTCCATTTTTTGCCAGGAACTCACAAATCTTGCTAAGAACAAATGGATAAAAGCCCCTACCCCTATAATCAGGCTTTGTGTAGCACGGCCCTATGTATCCAGCCTTATCAAATCCTATTCCTTTCTGGCCAAAGGCAATCTCAAGAGATTTGGCAAAATAATAATCTGTAGAAACCATGCTTGTATGGGCAAGGTTCTTGCCATCAAAAAGAAAAAACAGAACCGTCTCCTGGCCTAGCTGCTTCTTTACCATCTCCAAAAATGGGCAATCGTCAATAATAAAACCATTAGAAATCAACTCATCAATCTTGCTAGGAGAATCTATAATATCAAGCGTGGTACCTTCCATTGAAATCGGGTACTGCGATAAATTATCCCGATTCAAGTCCTGCTTGAATAAATATCCTTTTTCGTAAGCCAAAAGTCTCATACTAAAACCTTCTCCTTGGGTATAATCGTCTCACTGCCGCATTCCTTCGCGTATACACTGTTGGCGGTATCAATGGCCTCATCTGCTCCCATTCCTCTATTTAGTCCGTCAAGAAGATTCAATATATATCCAGATACTCTCTGAAAGCTACAGCCATCGACAAAGGGATCAACCTTGCTTGGTGTTGGTGTCATTCTAATATCGTCATCTTTTCCATTTAAACTCCACTTCTCCAAGCGCTCTATAATCTCCTCAGGGTCATTGATAAAATTAACATTTTCTAAATCCAGGGGATTTTTCTTATTAAACTCGTTGACATCAAGAAGGATCGCCTTTTTTCCGTATGCTCCCAACAGACATGGCATAGTCACCTTAAAACCCAGGATAAGATCGGCGGCGAATCCTGGTGAAAGATCACCTTTTTTAAGCTCGTATACAATTCTGTTTTGCGATTCAAGTTCCCTAAATAACTTTTTTATGTCATCTGGGTAATTATCCAGCACCCTTTTACTTTTTGATTTCAATACCAAGAGATTCCCCGGGTGATCCTTTAGCCAATTAAGAACATTAGAAAAATACTTGGTGACAGGAACACTGGAGTGGTGTATATCGTTTCCAACGGCATTGTCGTAATAGCATATGATTGACTCTACCTTTTTCTGTTGTTTTAACTGTCCTCTAAGATTAATCCCTTTTCTTAAATGCTCCTCCATATAGAAATCGCCGCTGTAACCACATACAACCATAGACTTAAACAGGTCCTCCTGTAAGAAATCCGCATGCTGCTTTCCCCATATGAACCATACATCGAGCGCGTTTCTGTATCCCCTAAAATCAACCCTGTGTCCATATAATGACCATGTTGAACCAACCGTTACGCCGCCAGCACGATTCATTGCCAATGAACCTGCAAGAGAAACCAGGTTCATTCCTTCGACGCTTGTCCAGAAAATCTTAATACCTGTTATTTTAAATAATGCCTCCATCTTGCTAACTTCAATCCAGAGATTGATTATCTCAAAGAAGTTGCTAAGGGGAATCTTGCTTCTTATAGCACCAATTAATATTTTACTTAATTTCTTAATAAGTAACTTGGGATATTCTGGCCAAAGCCAATAATATATGGGCTTAATTGACGGCGAATAACTAAATTTACTCAGGCCCACCCATCCATCTGCTAAGTTTTCAACAGCCTTGAAATCAAAGTTTGAATATGCACCGAAATACATGGCCAGCGTCTTAACCTTACTGGCAGCCTCTTCTCTTTTCCAAAATAGCTCGTTTAACCACTCGGATTTCGTATACCCGTCAAATACCATTGCTAAATCAAATTTTTGCAGTTTTGGTGGTATTCTTTTACTTAATAGCCGGGCAATCCTATAAAATAAACAGGTGCAGATATCAAGAACGATCCTATTTAGCAGGTAAAAGGAGCCGAATAAACGATTCGGCCTGAGAGAAATCGATGTTTTAAAATAGTAATCCATCGAGTATTTATCTCGCCTTTTTAACTCACGCATAACCCAAATTCTATAGAAACTCACACTAATACCTTTTTCCTTATAAAGGGCTGCTATTTCACTATGCCACCTTACATTACTAAGTAAAACGACATCTGGCTTTCCAATTCCTACTTTATCTGTTTCAAGCAAATAGAGAATCTCAATGCTTCTATAAATGTCTCTCTTATTTATAACCTCTAAACAGGTAGATATCCTCTGCTTTTCATATTTTGTAAAATAATCCTGTCCATACACCTGCACTCTTATCTTAGGGCGCATTAAATCATTAAAGACATCTTCTATCTTCTTCCTTACATGCAAATATGGCTTATCACCCTTATTTGGCGTAAGATCATATTCAAGGGCGGTGAATTTCCAGCCGAGCATGCGCATTACATATGAAGAAACCCTATCCAGCAAGCCGTGGCTCTGCATGATGAAGTAGACACGTCTGCACTTTGGATGCTTGAGCAGTATCTTTAAACAGCTATATACACTTAAAACATCAACAACTATCATCTTATTTAAAATTATTTGCCTTTCTTATTTGAGTAGCGCTAATTGCCTCAGTTTCAGAATCCAGCTTTATTTCGCGAACTCCCCATCCTACCTTGCGCCCCCAGCAAACTTCATCGATATCTGGAATCGGAATAATCCTCATTTTCTTAGACCTGATTTCCTTGGCGAACACGTCAAGGAACATCTTGCGCCTTGCCTTATAGCTAAAGGGGTTATTTCTGTCGCGGGGCATTATCTTTATCGCAATACAAACCCTCTTACCTATATCCAATGCCGTTCGTATTAATTTGATGTGTCCTTTATGAAGGGGCTGGTATCTACCCATAAAAAGTGAATAACTCATATCTCTACCTTCTTTTGTTTAATTCTTTTAATATCTTATCTACCGACTCATCGACCGTTTCCTTATCGGTTCTGCAAACTACATGCGGTCTCTTTGGGGTCTCGAACTTGATCTGGCTTCTTCTAAAGTTCGGCCTCTTTTTTCTTTCAGATTCCGGGCAATTTACATATACCTCTATATAGTTAGGTATCTCTTTTCTGGCCATATCCCTGATCTTCTGAAAAGGTGTTATCATGGCTACCAGTCCATTGAAGCCCTGACTCATCATATACTTTATTACCTTGACCGCAGTCTTATTGTTCTCCAGTATATCGTGTCTTGAAAAACTAAGCTCAGGGTTCACTCTTTCCCTGAACTTATCACCGTCTATTACAAAGCAGTTCCTTAATTTCTTCTGTAACAAATGGTATGAAAGCGTACTCTTACCGCTATTTGGCATACCTGTTAACCAAATACAATAAGGTTTCACCTCTTTGATCTTACCCTTCTTACTCCTCATCGTTGCAAACTCCTTTCTCTTTAATGTGGTTAAGCAATGTTATATGCTTTCTGCAAGCACTTCTTGCAGTTTGGTTCATTAGCAAGGATCCCGGACTTGTGCGCTAGGCGCAATTCCTTCATCTTTTTGCAGTTCCATATATTATATATATTATTATTAAGAATATTTCCTATTTTAGGCCCGTAGACAATGGAACAGCATGCATGGACGTCGCCATTTCCCCTTATATATACCCGCTCAAATGGTTGCGAACACCTTATACCCTGCATCTCTTTTTTATTACCAGGGCCCATCTGATTAAAAGACCTCTCTTCAGTCAATTCATGAGGCTTATATCTCTGTAAAGAGACATAATCGGCCTTATTTTTCCAAAAACCAACAAATTCATCTATTTCACTGTCATTGGCCGATAAATGTACACAACTAATGCGAACAACAGGGAATTTTGCCTTCATTTTATTCCGAATCTCAAGGAAATTAAGGATATTTTCCTTTACCTTATCAAAGCTGGCCCCAATCCGTATATTTTCATAAGTTTTTGCCGTTGCACCGTCAAAACCAATCCTTAGCCTGGTTAGGCCGGATTTTATCAATTTCTCAGATATTTCTTCAGTCAATAACGTTGCATTGGTATTGATCATGGTATCTACAAAGCCTGATCTATCTGCAAACTCGATCATATCGCAGATACGCTTATCCAAAAGAGGCTCGCTTGTGCCACCTATAGTCAGCGATGGGCACTTGTACTTGGAAGCCTCTGTAATTATCTCTTTATACTTATCAAAAGATAAATCTCCCTTATATGCATACTGCTTTTTGTTCTTAGACGAATGAATGCACATAACACAATTTAGGTTGCACTTAAACATAGTCTCAAAAACAAGAAAAAGTGGAAAATCAAACTCCTTCTCCATTTTAGATGCGATGGCCCAACGGTTTCGATAGTCTTTGTAACCCTCGCCCTTAATTGAGCCGATATATTCGTTTATATCGCAACCGGGATTAAAGTAATCTTTTACCTTAATATCGCTATTGGTTCTCATTCTCTATTCCCTTGTTCCTTGGGCATCAACTCCGAAGGGTCCCAATTGGTCCAGTCGCGACCCTTCCATTTCTTCTCAAAATCTACACCGTAACTACACTCATTACATGGAAATATATCAAGGCGCCTACCTGCCTTATGAATACTGCGCAGCTCTTCCATCTTGTCGCTATGCCATATCTGTTTTATTGAGCTCTCATTGGCATTTCCTATTACAAATTCGTTCTTCAAATTGCTGCAGGGTTGGACCTTACCGTCAAACTGGACAAACATTCTCTCCCATAGGAACTGACACATTGTAAAGCTTTCTTCATCCTGCGAGGTAACGGCATAATCTTTTAAGGGATTATAAACAATCTTATCTGCAATCTTACTAATCTTTTCATAGTATCTATCAGGATCTGTTGCAATGGCAGGCCAAAGCGCAGCAACCCTGATAAGGGGTTTCTTGCGCTCCATTTTCCTTTTTAGTTCCTGAAACTCCTTAACGTTATTATATATCTTTTCAAAAATTAGAGGTTTACGTATGCGATTATAGGCCTCATCAAGACCATCTATAGATACCGATATATAATCAAGGCCGTGCTCGATTAGCTTCTTCGCAACCTCGCCTTTTAATAAGCTGCCATTTGTCAGGAATGACACGTTTGGAATCTTCTTTACAACCTTTGCATAGTGCACATAGTCTGCAAGATTAGGATTAACCAAAACCTCCCCTCTCCAGCTTAAGCGAATTGAATAAATCTTATTATCGGCACACTCATCAACAAGCTTCTTGAACAGGTCCATGCCCATATGCCCAAAGGAATTATACCTATCATCCGCCAAATATCTTCGAGGACACATAGGGCAGCTCAGGTTGCATTTTGCCGTGGTTTCAATGTCCATATGAATAGGGAAATCTGCAACCCTTTTGATATTCGGATACAGGTGCCACTGTACTCTATTCTTCAAGTATTTCAAATAATGGCCCTGATTCCATGAGAACATGAAATTCCTAAGCTTCGAATCGAATTTCTTTTGAAAATTATTTACCTTTACTAATTTAAACATTGACTTTTTGTGGGTACATTATTTTATTTGGAACATCTTTATCAATTAGAAAATAGTCCATTAGTTTTTGTGTACCAGTGAGGGTACTTGTGCCCGTGAGGGTAGCTGTTTGTGTCATAAGGAATTTCCTTACAACTTCCAACATAGCCTCTTTTTTGTTAAACGATAGATTGTATTTTTGAAGCCATGGTACGATCTGACTTGCATCCTCCTTAAAGGATAGTAAGTCTTTAAGTGAGAAGTCTGTAATAGTCCTTTCAAACCCCAAATAGTCCATCTCCTGTGCACACAGGTACTCAATAAGCCCAACCTCTTCCTTTGGAAGGATTTCCTTCCAACGCGCTACGGAACCCTTACCGAATCCCTTAGTTGGAATGCTGGACACCTTGTATGCACTGTTAGGCTTCCATAATGTCCCGTCTCCTTTAAGAAATGTCTCAGGTTTTAATAAAACTTCATTGAAGTCAACATCAAGAAAATCACATACCTTCCCAAACCACTCCTCTGGTGCATTTACAAGATCCTCATACCTTAGAGCCATATACTTTGGATTCTCAGCGTGTAATACCGAATAGGCAATGGCCTTTCGCCAATGCCTGATGATAAACAGTATCGGATACTTTCCAACATGAAGCCTGCTACCACCATTCCTTGAAGCAACGATCGCCCTTGGGTCTCTAAGACAGTGTATGCATTTAATATCTATATCCCCGCACTCCAAAAGTGGCTGGATAAACTCATCGCACCAACCCTCGGTAAGTCCAACTATTCTTACACCATCCTTCTTATAAGCCTCGTGCAGAATATCCATCAGATCCCTAAATACACTAATAGAGGTGCCTGGTATTAACCTATTAAGAAGCGGGATTATTTTATCTGCCCTTTCACCCTTTGCAATCTCCTGCTGCTTGGTGGTCAATTTAATCAATTCGGCTATGTCGGACTTTGAAAAGTAAAGACTTGTGAGTGATTTATTAAATAACTCCTTCTCTTCTTTGGATCTGCAAAAACAGCTATCCATCGGACTCTCAAAGTCAAAATCGTCCTTCTTGATGATGTCGCGATAGAATATGTTCCTGCACGTCTTAAAAAAGAAAAAATAGGGCTCGGCCTGCACTGTAATATTCGGATGCATATTAAGCGCTCTTCCTGTGAGCGTTTTTCCGGTTCTCTGTGTCCCTAAAACTAGCAGGTATCTCATAATTACATTAATCCTCTATCTCAATACTGCAGATAATATGTTTATCTGAAATATTAAGACCTAATTTGTCTCTGACTCTCCTTGCATGATAGTTTACAAGCTCAATAAACTTATCATCTGGAATCTTGGTCATGTTTAATTTTAAAAATTGCCTCTCACCTATAGTGAGTAGATATTCTTCTTCATCCTTGATATAACCATGCTCAATAGCATAGTTATATATAATCGACCCAGGCGCTGGAAGCAGAAAGCCGATACTCGGCATTAGATCTGTCTCATAACATACATCGAAGGTCTGCTTTATACTTTCCTCGGTCTCCTGAGGATAGCCAAGCACTATGTTCGTCTGCGATGGAAGACCGGCGTCATCAAGGATTCTTTTCTGCTCATAGAACCAATCAACCTCTATCTTCTTATTCATGGCCTTTAAGATCTCAGGATTGCCCGATTCAAGCGAATAGTTTGCTTGCAAACAACCTGCCTTCTTTAGTTTTTCCGCAATATCCTCATCTCCTTTTTTGAAATTACCAACCCTGAAGGTAGCACTAAAGTTGATATTTAAATCTGCCTCTATGATTGCATCCAAAATCTCGTTGGTCTGTTTCTTAGTAAAGAATGAGAGTTCATCCCAGAGCCAGAAATAGTTAATTCCATAATCATCAATCAGTTTTTTCATCATCTTGACTATGTACCCGGAAGAATGACAGCGTACCGGGTTTTCCTTATGGAAAAGGCTGTTTGAGCAAAAGGTGCACCTAAACGGGCATCCCCTTGAAGTGTTTATCGGAAATGGCCTCATAGCCGCTAAAAAGTCATATGACTGCCTGCCTATCTTATAGTTCTTGGCAGACTGTATGTAAGACTCCATGTCAAATAAATCCCATCTCGGAAACTCCCTGGTGTCTAAGTCCATTATAGGCTCGCGCGAGGCTTCCCGCGTTATTCCGCTTATACTTTTGTGGGCAATGCCACGACAGCCATCAAAACCCTTACCACTAATAACCCTTTCTATAATCTCAATGAAGGTCCTCTCCCCCTCACCTATAACCGCTATATCAGCTTCGGTATGTTCAAGGAAGAATTCAGGCTGCGTAGAAGCAATATAATTACCTACAACTACCACAGACTTAGGAAGCACCTCCTTTATCATCTTCACCATGGGCTTTACTATATTATATGAGTGTGTAAGGGTACCAAGCCCTATGATATCGTATCCCTTCTCAGAAAGGATATCCTTGATTTCCTCATCTGTCTTAGGACTAACCTTTAAATCAAGCAGGTCAAAGTCATAACCGTTCCTTGAAACCTCGCTCATTACAAAGGATAACCCCATTGGAAAATGAATCAGGGTTTTCTCCTTGGTCCATTTGGGACGTGGATTAATATTTATAAATAAAATCTTCGCAGATGATTTGGTTTTTGTCATTTTGCCTGTGCCCTCGAGGGTGTGCATGCCACCTTTTTATTTTGCTCTTCACTATACATTAAACGCACCTTTTTCCTGTCCGTCTTGGCGTTTTTATTTAACGGGAATTTATCTAAGTGGAGGATGTCCTTTGGAATCATGTATACCGGTAGTTCTTCCTTAAGCTCGGCTTGCAATCCTCTTATATCAATATCTGTCGAAGATTTTATGGCCGCAACAAGTAACTCTCTACCCCTTGCATCTTCGACAAAGCATACACAATCATCAACCCCTTTAATTTTGTTGATATGGGCTTCTATATCCATAAGCTCGACCCTGTGCCCGCTTAGCTTTACCTGTGAGTCAATTCTGCCTTTACAGAAATAGACATCTTCAAACCTTTCTACTATGTCTCCTGTCTTACACCACCATATATTATTCTTGTCTTCAAATTTCTCAGGGGACCTGCGGCCAAGATAACCCTTTGTAACCTGGCATCCTCCTATATAAAGCTCCTTATCCTCAGTTATTTTTATTTCATTGCCAGGGAGCGGTTGACCAATAGGAGCCATTCCAAAGTTGATGTACCTATCAAGGTCTTCTGGGCTACATTTGTGGTAGAAATTCTCAACACCTGTTTCAGTAAGGCCGTAAAAGTTATATACATTTTTTAATAGCATATTTTCGTAGCAATACCTCAATACATCGAGTTTCAATGGCTCTCCACATAAGAACATTATCCTTATAGAGCTTTCGATCTTGTCATTTGGCCTAAGCGTTCTTATCCTGTTGATTATGGACGGTACGCAGGACCAGATAGTTATGCGGTTTTCCTGTATATGGTTAACGGGTATAATCTTATCCTTCTGTTCTATGATCGGTGAAAATGCTCCTTCAACGAATATGCATGCGAATAAATAAAAGATAGAGATATCAAATGCAAAGTCGTGAAAATCAGCGAAAACCTCATCTTCCTTGAAAGGAAGTATATCAAGTACGTTTTTGACAAAGTTGATATAGTTCTCATGGCTCATCGGAACGCCCTTTGGCACGCCTGTGGAGCCTGAGGTAAACATTATGTAGGCTATATCATCCTTATTAAACACATCCCTCTCAAAATCCTTCCTCTCATCGCTGGACAATAGGGCCTCTAACGATTCAATTGGAATGTTTTTTTCATTAAAGAAGCTCTTCAATAATTCCGGCAGGCTTCCATCGTGTAATACCAGCCCTGGATCTGCCTGCTTAATAATCTCCAGATTCCTTGTTTCCAGCATATCCGGCGATAACGGGAGCCAGGTATTATTCGAAAGCATTATGCTAAATATCGCAGAATACGCCGAAAAGTCCTTTTTGGTATATAACACCACCTGCTTGTTTTTGAACTTCGATAAAAGGGAGTTTATCTTAAGCATCTGCTCATACATCTGGCCGTAGGTATAAGATTCCCCAAAATAACGATAAACCTCCTTTTTAGAGTTCTTTATCGTATCAAGTAGTTCGTTGTAGAACTTATTCGTATCTTTTGGATTTTCAAGCTTCGTATACATAAACGTATACACCTCCTATATCATCACGATCCAACGGACCCATTTTCTTTTTATCGATTAACTTAAAGCCTGCAGACTCCATCTCCTCTTCAAACATCGCCTCATATCTTTTAAAATCCCCGACCATGTCGAGTCCTGATTTAAGGGCGTTGTTTTCAAGTTCAGAAAGCTGCACCCTGTCATTCTCTAGTGCCTTTTCGATAATGTAGTTGTGATATCTAAAAAGTGCTCTTTTTCTCTCATGGTCATTGGAATAATAGCTGAGTATTTCGCCGCCCATGATATAGCGTCCACCTTTTTTAAGATTATTGAATATGTTCTTGGCGAATGTAAATCTCTTATCATAATGAATATGGTCATGCGCAAAGGTAGATACGACCAAATCATAATAGTGCGGCTTGC
>CAZOIE010000013.1:10417-11616 GCA_964579905.1 uncultured Planctomycetia bacterium | reverse complement strand
ATTCCATGCCAAGGCCTGCAGGAATAGCTCCTCATCAAGTACAAGAGGTATCTATACGACCACTTGCGCAATTTGCCATAGAACATATAATTGCACAGCAGCCCATTAAGAAGCTCCCTAAATTAATTGATAAGATACTCACCTTTTCTATAGTCAGCATTGCTGTGTTTTGGGTGGTGCACGGTAGCCTTGATATAATTAATTCGATATTGACAGCAGGTGGTGCATTATCAGCCTATATAAGGCTAGTTATGTTTTTAGCTATAGCTATTTTACTTATTACTATAGCGATATTTAAGACATTATCAGATAAGGCAGAGGGACATAAGATGTTCCATGAAGCAACAATGTATCGTAAACATCTACCTTTACTGGGAGCGTTGATTTTAGCCTTACTTCCGTTTGCTATGGATGGCTTTAACGCACAGGGTGTAGTATTTGCTTTTATTATAACCATTTGGTTCTTCGCAGGTATGTATGCGAGCGTTATTATAATTATACTTAGACAAACCTCAAATGTACCAATTAACCTCTATGTTGATCAGCTGCTGCTTGGGGAGTTATCCGCAGCGAACTTTAAAAGAAGCCTTCTTACGCTATTACCCCTTCCTGATTCTATCAGGCAAAGGGTTTCTGATACATTGCGTAAAGTGCAATTATTTGCGTCATTATCAAATAGGTTTTTTAGGTTAAGAGATAGAGCCTTTGATCTGCTGGTTAATATGCGATTACTTGGAGTGGGTAGATATATACGAGAGAACTTTATTATAGAGGGAGTAATTAGGAAGATAGTAGCAGGAGAGGAAAGGGGTGTGTTTATAAGCATGCTATTAAGCATGTATTTTATGTTCCCCGCCTTATTCGCCCTTGGTGCTGGCGTAGTTATATTTGTATTTATTATAGAAGGACCACTTCTTGTGACTTTGTGGGTAATATGGCCTTTTTGTCTTGCAATTTTCCTAATAGGCTTAAAGCTAAGAAACTATATTTTCAATAACTGGGCGCTTCGGGGTTTTTATTTTGGTTCCATAGAAGAGGTTATAAAGGAAAGATTAGATTTGAATCCCGATGATATTTCGAAGGTGACGGATGCATGTTGGGAGACCTTTAAGGCTATTGTAGATAACCGCCTGAGTATTAGCCTAGATCAAGGAACTAATGCTTTCGGATTTTCAGAGGTTATTAATATTGTAAAGCCG
>CAZOIE010000013.1:0-10407 GCA_964579905.1 uncultured Planctomycetia bacterium | reverse complement strand
TATGCGTAGCCTTATTATTGGACTCTCAGTATCTAAGGTGGTTTATAAAGAGGATATATTGAAACGTGTTGCACTGCCCATGCTGCAGGCAGAGGTGGATAATGAGTATATGGACGAATTAACCAAGAGAGAGCATTTAAAGGAAATCGAACACCTGCTTGGAAAACCAAGGCCAGGGGAGTGGGTAAGGCCTGAGCGTTGGCTTGGATTTGGCAAATTTAAAGGTTTTAAAGGAACACTTCTACATAGCGAAAAGATGCTCCGTGCTAAAGCACAAGAGCAAATGAAAGGTTATTTAAAAGAGCAGCTTGAGGCGCTTAGAAAAACCACAGATGATCTGCCTATCACAATGCGTCATAATATAGATGAACTTCTTGACTCATCAGAGGAACTTATTGGTTTATTTAACAGTGTGAGCTTGGAAGAGCTGGAGGATGGTTTAGATGATTTGATAACCGAGGCGTATAAGCTGCAAAGGCTATTGGCTCAAGTTAGATGGGGACAGGTGGCCAGGGAGAGTGATGATGCCTGTCGCTGGTGGATTAGATATGCAAATTTATGGACCAGTACCTATGAACTGGCCCGTATGCGCTTCGATCTGCCTCTAGTACATACAGCCTTTATGGATACCTATGCTGTAATTTTTACTGGGCTTTTCTTTCCGGCTAGACTGGCTACCGAACAACTAAGAACCGGAAGAGAGTTTATTGACGATGAGATAGAGAGTCTTTTTAATGAGGTTAGGGATGGTGCTCGTGAAGTACTCTTTTATCCTCCTATTGAAATAGCCGTCAAACAGTTAAGTGGAAATATAAAATTATCAGCTGAAGAGTCTCTACAGCTACACTACTTATTGGAAGATGCCTTAGCCAGAAAACTGGCACAGCCTAAACGTTCTACAGCTGAGATTGTAGACAGGGTTTGCCTTGAGCATGAATACCCAGAATGGCTCAATGAGAAAACGAAAGAGCTTATAGAGACTATAGAAGGTATTATAGATCATCCTAACACCTTTATGGAGTATAAGGTTTCCGAGTGGGAGGATCTAGGTCAGGGTCTTGAACGTTGTGTTGTTATGCCGGATCTTAAGAGTTCAAACATTGTCTTTTTAAGATACAAGGATAAGAAAACCAAGAAATATTCCTTTGTTATGGTTGATGGTGGATCAGCGCTTTTTGTACCGACCCTCAAAAATGAGGTTTTTAAGGAACTTGGTATCACGAATCCAAAGAAGCAGATTAAGAAGATAATAATAACCCATGGGGACCCTGATCATCTAGGAGGTCTTGTTATAGCCCAGGAGTTTAATATCAATTTTAGAGCAGATGCTAGTTTGTTCAAGGCTATCTTAAACAGGGGATCACAGCGCAATGTTCCTCATCAGGCGTTTACCAGAGATATTACTAGAATAGCAAGGGGCTTTGTAGAATTTGATCAAGCGACATTAAAGAGACTTGGTAAGCCATATGCATTAAAGAGTGCTGAGCTTATGCTGGGAGGGTTTAGTTTCGACTTCTTAGGCAGAGAGATTATAGGCGATACGGCCTGGGCAATTGTCAGGCTTGAGGGTTTTGGGCACAGTAACGACAGTCTTCTTATGATCAGGTGGCCCCAAGAGGTTGTTTCCCTTGCCCTTGAAGAGGGTGGTACGCATGAGGAAACCCTTCCCCCTTATGTTATATTGGATGTTGATGGTGCCAAACAGGTTATTCCATTTCACGCGAATGAGGGTCATGAGAAATACGCAGAAGAAGAGCTACAAGCTGCAACCGCTGAGGCTATTAGGATATGGAACGGTGTTCGCGATAAACCATTGGATGTAATAAGCGGTGATATGGGTGTTGATGTAAAGACAATGCTGCCAGGGCAGTTTAGGGTGGTCAAGGCATTTAGAAAGATGACAGGACTTCTTCCTGATATTGAGCATATATATGGTATAGGAGTGCATAATTTATTAAAGAGTCTGTTTAAACGGGTTACCCCAGCCCATGGTGAGCCTTATGTAAACGAGCCTGTCCAAGCTGAACTTCCATTAAAGGAATCCGCAGGAAAAGCGGTTGTTATTGGTATAGGTAAACCTTCCTCCGATAGTATAGTGGAGAATCTAGTTAAAGAGGGCTATAGTATTCTCGGGGCTACCCATGATGCTGAAGCTGCTAAGCAGGCAGCAACACAATTTGGAATTAATGTTGTTGTTAGGGATATAAGTGTCTTAAGAGCAAAGTCAAAATTAGAGGGTGTATTAAAAAAGGATAAGGAAGAATCTCTTATTGTTATAAATTTATATAATGATGAAGAGCTTACAAGATCCCTTGCTGAGCTTATTAGTAGACAAAAAGGAACTTCCCTTATTCAGATTGAGTCAGATGGAACTAGAGATAAGTCGTTTAGTGTTATTAGGGGTGTTGATAGGTTTAATCCATTTGCCTGGACGGTCCTTCCAACTCTTGTGTATGGAACGGCTACTGAAGAACTGACTGAGCGTATAAGCAACTTTATCGTAGAGGCTACTAAGCTCCTAGATGTATCAGAGTTTGAAGTATTCATTAGGTATCTTAAATTATCTGCACCAGCCAACACAGAAGAATTGATGGCGTTGATACACGCCGGAATCGATATCATACACAAAAAAGGCGGTACTTTAGACTTTGACCTACTGATAAAGTTCCTCAGGTCATATGGTTTTCCGGGGATGTTTATTGATAGAGATACACTGGGAAAGGTTGTAGCAGCGCTGGTTAAATCGGCTGAGTCTAATTCAGAGCCTTTACTTTGGCGAAACGCCTTCGTGGCAACAATGTCAAACAAACGGCTTAGGTATATTCTTCGGCGTATAGGTTCATCTCATCTTACCGCCATTATGCCTATTATCTGGGAGCCTGTCGGCAAAGATTCTACCCTCTTTATTCTCCCGCCCCTTACGGGTTATGAGCTAGATAGAGAAGCAGAGTATGCCGGAGAGATCCAGCGCGGTAGGTATAAGGTTATGATGCTGGAGAAGCATGGGGATTGGACCGAGGATATAGCTGAAGACCTGCCTATAATCAGCAGAGGATATGAAACGAAGAGGAAAACTTACAAGCTGGGCGAGAACCAGGCTATTGTATATAGTAGGCATGAAACCGATATAGATGAAATTGGAATGAGGGCCAGTGCTTCGTTATTCCTTTCACTTAGCCATCCTCAAGATTCTCGCGCAGCCGTTGTCCATCTGTCCCCTGATACTGCTATGGGGGCATCTGTTATGGGAATATTGAATAATCTTGTTGGCATAGGCGAAAGTGCAGATGGATGGAAGGCCGATATAGCTTACGGATTACAAAGTACTTTAAGAAGGGTGCAGGCACAGGAGATTATAGAGGCACTTCAAGCAAGGAATGTTGTCATTCGCGGAATTCACCCAGGCAGGGGTAATGTAGCTCCTGTGATCGATACCTCGGATGGAGCTATGAGGTTGTCAGTTAATCTTTTTGCACGGGCTGAGCTTACACAATGTTTGGAATGGGATTTAGATTTTGCCAAGGCGGTTTGTAGGTTTGAGGAGGGTATGAGAGCATCAATGTATGAGCAGATTAAGGCGGATGATGAAATGGAACCCGCACTTGATATACTTAATTTATATATGAGAGTTTTAGATACTGAACTGGTTGACTGGCTGGTTAGACATGGAGAGCAGCATTTTACATGGCGCAAGGCAACAGCTGTACTAACACAGATATTTAATAAAACTAGCTCTAAGCTTGAAGCACATATTGAGCACATTGGACCAGAGGAGGAAATTTGGCCGACTCCATTTGGGCTGTGGTTTTTGGAGTTTATTACTAAACTTAGGTCAACCGATATCCCCTCTGCAGATTCCTCGGCTGAGGATATTCAAGGAGCAGATCGTATAGCCATTCCACAGATTAGGGAGATTCCGAAATTGCCTCCATCCGATGAAATATTAGAAATCGAAATCTTTGGAATGACATATAGCATACCGCGTGGTTTCTGGGAAAGCATACGCCCAGCCGAGGAGCGCGACCTTGAAGATATTGCTCGTTTATATCCTGCTTATCCATACCCAAATACAAAACTGATTCTGCCGGATAATCCTGATGTTATTACTGGGAGCCCTACGTCATATTGGGTGTTTGAATATGATGAAAAGATCCTTGGTTTTGTTGGAATTGAGCGTCACGATGATGATTCTATTAAAAACCTTGAGGTTAAAGTTATACGAACCGATCTTTCGTTAACAGGTAGCGGTATAAGTTTTGCGCTATATGCATGGAGCTTGTTCCAGGCTCAAGAAGAAGGGTATACAGTTATAATATTTGGCGATGATATCGAGCCTGATTCTTTCCGTGTTGGAAGGAGCAGGGATTTGAGACAGACCTGGGGTGAGCGCTTTACTATGCCATCAGATGATGAGATATTGGATGCAACAAATACAAAGAGAAATAATTTTGCCAAGTGGGGATATGAACGTATTACAGGGCTTTTCCCAGAGGATGCACAGAGCATTCTTGAGGTTGGCTCAGGTTCTGCAAAGAATCTAATACAATGGACTAAGGAAAGTTCTGATAGAAGAGCGTTTGGTCTTGATGTTGCCAAGGCAGCACTTATTACCGGTAGGCGTGGAGCGCAGCTGCGTGAAGTGGAGGATAAGGTGCACTTTATAGAGCATGATACATCATATACCTTGCCACTTCCCGATGATAGTTTTGATGCGGTATTTAACGAGGGGGTTCTTGAGCACTATCCAAATGAGGAGATACCACAGCTTGTTGAAGAGATGGTGCGGGTTACCAAGCCCGGGGGTAACGTTGTAATTGCAGTTCCAAACTACTATTCATTTTCACTTAGATTTGCATTCTGGTTTAACGGAGTTGATTATAAAGACGTAAGTGATACTTATAGTAACTGGCGCTATGGATATGAACAGCCCCAGAAACCGGAGTTCTTTAAGGATATTTTTGAGAGATACGGCCTAACCGATATAGAGATTGATGGCTTTGCGCCACTATATGGATTTGGGGTATACAAGTGGGATGCTGAAAATCAAAGGGCAATCTACCCCTGGTTTACACCTATTGTGCGGTTTATGGTAAAAATAATTGATCCTATTATTGAGTTTATAGACAGGAAAACAGATAGGTGGATATCCAGGAGATTTGGATATGAGTTTGTGATTAAAGGTGTTAAACCTATTAACCAACCGGAAGGTGTTACTCGAGTTGAGCCAGTCGCATCAGCTAGTAGAGCCGACGAATCCAAAGAAATATCCGCTCTTAGTTGGTGGGCCTGGATTGCGGGATTGGCTACATCTATAGTTACATTAGCTCTACTCGGGGCTCCTTTCATCCTTTCAGTTATCATAATAATATTATTGAATGGTCTATATCTTATTCCAAAGGTGTCGTATTTGATATCGCTTCATGAAAGGTATCATGTAAATAAAGCAGAGGAGGAGGGCGTAGCTTATGGAATTAGATATCTTACGAAAGAGGGTCCTGTTTCAGTTAAATTAGCGACCAAAGATGATTCTATAGATTTATGGGGTATAAAGGGTAGCCTTCATGAAGCAGGGCTCTTGATGATAGCATCGGTTATCTTGTCTATTATACTTTATTCTATACTTCCTCATTGGTTTAGCTCATCCTTGGGTATGAATTCTATAGATCTTCTTATCGCCCTACTCGTACCCAGTGTTTTATCCCGCCTTATTCATGCCCTAATTAGCCATCCTTCACAGCTTTTAAAACTGATTGTTGATTTAAAAGATTCTGCCCTTGATAAGGCAAAAGGTGTTATTGGTAGGAACTCGTTCCCTGTCTTACTTTTTGCACCGGGGCCGACCCCTATTCCAGAGGTTGTGCAGAAGGCCTGGAGCCTTGACACAAGCAAGCTTTCTAGAGAGAGATTATGTGAGGAATACTTACATCTTACTAATAACATAAGACCATTCTATGGAATAGAGGATGCCGATGAATATGAGGTGGTTACATATACATCATCCGGTACAGGTGGTCTTGAGGCTTCAATTTTGAATACGACCGTTCCCGGGGATACCATTCTGGTAGTTAACGCAGGAAAGTTCGGAGAGCGATTCAAACTTATTGGTGAGAAATACAATCTTAATATTGAGGAGATTGAAGTTGAGTGGGGAAGGGCTGTAGACCCTGGTGAGATTAGAGATAGATTAGAGCAGAACCAGGATATTAAATTGGTTCTTGTACAGCATTCAGAGACCTCTACCGGCGTAGCGCATCCTATTGATGAGATCGGTCGGGTTGTTGAGGAGCATAATAGGAAGCTAGGAGAGGAAGACAGAGCCTTGTTTGTAGTTGATGCAGTTAGCAGCCTTGGGGCTATGCCTATACATATGGACGAGTGGGATATAGATATTGTTGTTACGGGTTCCCAAAAGGCTCTGGCCAATCCGGCCGGGCTTGCTGTTGTAGGCCTTAGTCCCCGGGCAATTGTACGCTATAAAGAGATTGCCAAAGAGTCTGATGGGCACAGGATGCATTACTTTGGTTTTGATATGGCACGACGGGTTGTTGAAAGGGCTAAAGAGGGGGAGTGGCTTAGGCGCTACGGCCCACCGGCTTCAATGGTGTTAGGTGTTAATGCCATGTTAAGATTGCTTGAGCAGACTGGAGGGGCATCTTAAGCCTGGAGGAGACACGAACTTTAGATGAAGGCGACACGTCGTGGCGTGGAAACCTTGGGACTTGGACTTTTAGTGGATAACGATAAGGATGCATCTTATGCTGCAACCTCAATTGCTTTACCTTCTGATATAGATGGTAATAATTTACGCAAATTAATAAAGGAGAATACAGGAATATTTATTGCAGGTGTTCAGAAACCATGGCTTGGCCAAGAAAAGATGCGCATAGGGCATCTTGGTTATGTAGGCAAGGGAATAATTGATCTTCGCGAATGCTTTGTGGCTCTTGCTGATGCGTTATGGGAGCTGGGGTATAGAGAGTTTGATAAAGAGAATGTCCTGCAGGTTGTAGAAGAGGAATTGGCGGAGATTGGAAGAGAAATCCCAGATATAACCGATCCTATATATATGGAGAGGTCTTTATCTATAGAAGGCTCAAGGCCAGCTATACTTGCTTCTATGGCAAAAGAGTTGAACCATCACCATAGAACCCAGTGGTTCCGCGATAAGCTAAGGGGTGCTACATTAGGTATACAGGATTTAATTGGTAGTACCAAGCGCATAGCTCCACTTACAGCATCCAGTACCGGTGCTGTTGAGTCTGTGCTTTTAAACACGCTTAAAGAAAAAGATAGGGTTATTGTCTTACGTGAGCACGGCTCATCGGTTTCATGGGCAATGGAGATGGCAGGGAATCTGGGATTTAAGATTTATGAGGCAAAGGACCTACAGCTGCTTCGTCAAATGCTCAGTGATATACCGGAGATTAAAGCGGTGGTTGTTGAGGCAAAGCCCGGTTTTATAGCCAAAGAGGTAATTGAGGTAATTGATGGTAGCGATGCAATCCTTGTGGTTGATACAGCATCATTAAATGAGCAACAGCTTCAGGGCATTTACCATCCGCGAATCGATGCCTTAACAGTTGATTCCGGGAGTCTAATTGGTATTGCGGGCTCATCCTGGGTTGCATTGAGCGATAGGGTATGCGAGAGCTTGGAAGAAGAGACGTTTTACTTTAGCTTAACGAAGGCCTTAGGGCGCATAGGAAAGCCAGATGATCTAAAATGGGATACCCCATACTCTCCAGCACTTGCCCAGGTTGTTGCAGTTGCCAAGTGGGCTAGCACAAGAAAAACACAGAGTGTATTAAGGCTGGGAGATATTGGGGTATATCCGCAGGGTGCATTAAATGTGGCAATGTTCCATCATACCAATGCGAGTGTAATTATTGGACGGAAGGAAAGTGAAAGTGCTAGAAACTTGAGAAGAGATGGTGTGCTGCACCTTAAGACTGATAATGGAACTATAGGGGTTGATACAAGCCAGATGCCGATAGGCATTAAGCAGGCATTTAAAACAGGGCAGTTACCGGAGGTTATATTTGTTTCGCCGCATACAGACAAAATATTAACGAGCTTTATGGATGAGCTAATAGAGCTGTTGGAGGAGCTGGCGGTAAGCGGATATTTAAAAGATGGCGTTAGCCTTTCAAAGGTAGCGCCGAAGCTTGTTCTTTTGAGTAATGGTATTTACTATAGGGAATTTATTCACACCCTCTTTAAAAGGATGGATGCGTCGGAGAAGTTAAGGGGCATATCATCTGCAACCAAGCATTCTATTGCTGGAAATATAATCCGGGGCATTGTGGGTCAGTCCGGCAGGAGAGAATATACCCAAGGTGAAGTGATATATATACCGGGCGATAAAGGAAAGGTTGTCTTAACGGCAGGGTTAAGCGAGCTTAGAGTTGACAATGATGCCTCAAGGAAGCGTGTTCAGTACCTTCTTAATGCCCAAGGTTATAGGGCAGTAATACCTGAGGATGTAGATGAAGATGCTGATCCGCTTAGATATGAATGGGTAAAGGCAATGGTCAACATGGCATTTAATGTTGTACCGCTTGCTAATCTGTTTAAAGAGGATGGTTCACTGCACAGAATTGAGGAGCTACATATAGGAGAGTTATTGGATGCTGATAGCTCATTGTATGCGCAGGTCATAGAGGCGGTTAAGTTGATCTTTAATATTGGAAAGGCCGCAGGGGTATTTACTGAGGAAAACTACCGGGATATTTGGCAGCCGCTTGAAGATGAGCACAGAGAGCGTAATAAGATACATCCCTCCTCAAGCGTACAGTTGATTTATGAGTTTATTAATAGAGGAGCTATTCCTGACGAGCTTCCTTCTCTTGAGAGCACGCTTCTAAATACCTTAGAGGATATAGCCCTGGAAAATAAAGAAGATATTCTTGCTCTTAAGGTAAGAGGAGTCGGTGATAGTATTAAATTTAACTTAAGAAGTCTTAAAAGAGGTATTAGTGCTCTTCAAACTATAGCTGAGCTGGTTTTTGCTGACTGGAGAGATCTTCTACCGCACTTTTTATTTAAAGGTGAGCTAAGTATATTGCAAAGATTTATAGCTATTAACAAGAAGCAGTTTAGTAAGAAGCTTTCCAGGCTTGGGCTTGATAAGGAGCCTAGTGCGAAGGAAGTTACTGAGGCGCTCCATGAGAAGGCATCTATGTTTGCCGAGGTTCTAGATAAGGAGCTAGGTCATCCCGACACAAGTACCGTTAGCGGTATGAATCGTATTTTAGAGACAGCCCTTGAAATACAGCCCTACGGAGAAAGAAACGGGAGGTTTTTAAAGGAGGAGGCGGCAAAAGAGATTTTAAGGAAGAATCCACCACCGAATATCCTTCATGATCTGTACGCTTACGATTTACAGGTATTAACAGATGAAGATATGCAGCGTCTTGTTGTTCGGCTTTTGGAGGAAGAGGATATTTTTGAGATAATGTGTGCTTTGAGGGCATATGAGTCTCCGGAGTGGTTTAGTGAAAAATTACTACCAGCCTACCAAGCATTAAGGCCGGAAGATTTTGAGTACAGGCCATTTCAGATACGGGTTCTTAACCCCGAGAAGTGGGAGTCAGCCTCTCTTGGACATAAGGTGAGCTGCTTAAGCCATCTAAAGGAGATGGGTGTGGTATTTGGCGTGCCACTTCAAAGCGAGAAAGAGGCTATTAATGCCTTTAATTTAATGGTAGCGGTTCATTATATGAGAGAGCTTACTTACTATTCAGAGTTTATAGAACAAATTAGCGCTACGCCTGATGAGTTTGCAGCAAGTCTAGTAAATTCCATTGAGGGAGATGTTTTATATCGCAGACACCTTGCTGATTTAGCAAGTGAAGTGACCCCAAGGGGTTGGCTGGTTACACAGAAAGACCCAAAAGGTCCCTATGAAGCTCCTCACATATTCGTAGAAGGGATTCATTGGACGGAGACGTTGCGTGTGATAGCAGATTGGACGAGAAGACATTATCCGTTCCGCGATTTGTGGAAGGAATTGATATTCTGGGGCGACTCAGCATTTACGGCAGGTTTTCTGACTAATGAGGAAACTCAACAACAGCTTGTAACGCTCAACTTGGTTGACTGGCTTTTCTCCTTGGTATATGAAAAAGAGTTCCTTTATCACTATCGTGAAGCGCTCTGGAATCATCTTTATGAAGAGACGGTAGGGAGCCATGCCTTTTCCAAGCTTCTTGTAACCGATGGTATTATTAATGGACATGTCGATATTGATAAACAGGTGCCTGTATTGCCAAGTCTTGCTGCATGGGAAGAGCTTGTTGGTAAGGAGCTGGAGAGCTTGGAATCTCCTTTTGAATTGATTTTAGACCTGCATAGGGTGCGACATCAGTTTCTTTCAATGTACCCAACTCTAAAGTCCAATCCAAGGTT
>CAZOIE010000012.1:1283-11667 GCA_964579905.1 uncultured Planctomycetia bacterium | reverse complement strand
GCATCCCGGACACAACATATGACCGGGTGCAAAGCTGCGAATCTGCTCTTCCCAAACTGGCATAAAACTCTCCAGCACCTCATTAAAATCCAGGTTAAGCGTTGGCAAGAAATCTACCGCATCAAGAATATTTTCACCTGTATAGGCACTTATCCAGCGGTTAAATTTCCTGTAATTAGCAATCTTTAACGATTCTATAGCTGAAGCAGAATCAACTGCAATAAATCTTGAAAGTCCTAGGCTTTCAAACAATTCACGCACTTTAGCATCAGACTCTTCCATTAACTCTTCTACTACATAAACTCCCATACCTCCTACTTGGGCTATATCCCTCTTATGCTTAAAATCACTATCCTTTTCAGAGATAGCTATAATAACACCAAACCCCTTGTCACGAAGCGCCCCTGCTAAAGCAATGTTTTCAACATTAAAATCCACTATAGCAAATGTCCTAAGTGGCCTTACTGTCAACCTCTTGGCTATCCTGTCAAAGGAAGCAAGATAGGAAACATTTCCTACCTGGTATTTAAGTTGAATAAAATCATTGTTTACACTAAATACTTCTATCTGGCTAACTCCAAAAGCCTTTTGCAAGCTTTCAAAACCACTATCTTGTTCCTTAAACATATACTCAAGTTGCGCCGCCGATTCACCCTCAAAAATAACCGCCCTTCCCTCAGATATATCCTCTACGGAAACTGCTGCAGGCTTAAGGTCCGTCCTTTGCATCATCCTTATTGCAGCCCCTGGAAGATGGCAAGCGTCAATGCATAAGGTGCAACCAGCGCACCTATCCGGGCTAACCGTCATAACCAATTTTCCTGATCTAAGTGCATCTACCGTATCAAACTGAATCGCACCCTCTGGGCACACCAGAGCACATGCACCACAGCTAACACAGCCCTGATCAATAAACGCTGACTGGTCTGTCCAGTCTCCCTTTTCATACCATGCAGATGTTCCAGATGGAACAACAGCACCAGCGCGCAAAGCTCCCTCACCTTCTGCTATTTTCTCAACAGTCAATACCGCTTCGTCAAACGGTAGGACCCCTGGAATCGATGCCCTAAGCATAAGATACTTTAAAAGCTCTGGCTTAGGTGCACCTTCAACCCACAATAATTCCTTCTGTATTTGTTCATTTCGGATTATTACAGCAATTAACCCGCGAGCACCATCCAAAACAACCATATATTTATTATCCGTAAATTCCAGAAGCTCATTTAGTCTGTCCTTATCACCAACTCGCTCAAGCAATTCCCTAAGCTGTAAAAAATCTGATTGAGAAAAGTGCACCTCAAGAAACTCCCCAACCCTATTCATACCTATAATATTGAGCTCTAAATCAGCTGATCCTGAAAATATATCATCAATAGGTATGGAAAGCTTATCATCTAATAGAACATCTATCTCTCTTGCAACATTTTCAATTACCTCAGGTTGCTCTTTTCTAATGCGAATATGCCCTGCCTCTCTTAAGAAAGGAATACCGCGTATTGCATTCACCTGAGCAGCAGGAAGCGCTCTTACCTTATCAGCAAGCTCATAGAGAAAAGCACCTGTTTCTGAGCGAGCTCCTGTTTTCTTTACAAGTCCTAAGGCCTCTGAAGTCTTAATCTCTTCTCTTAATGTACCTAAAGATCCTTCTTTATCCAATTTATCCCAGAGCTGCTTTATGGTAAATTCTTTTACTTTAAAATTCTTTAAAATTGCATTAAGCGCTCTTAAGGGAATACCCGTATTTCTTTCAAGTCTCTCACTGGATATTTTAAGAGCTTCTAAAACAATGGACAAATCCAACCCTGATACACCGGATAACGTATTAGCATAACCAGCTTTCTGAGCTTTATTTGTTATCCCCAACCAATTCCAATTTACATTCCCTAAAACTGCTATAGCTTCGCTAAGCTCCTCTCCTGTAAAGAATCTAGAGGGAACGCCATCAACCAACTCAATAATAAAAGAAGTATCATCGGTCTTTACTGCTGCAAAAAACCTTCCATCGCTAAGTGGGATATAGACAATTTCTCTAAGCGCCTGCTCTATGTCTTCAATAGCCTTAAGCTGATCAACCTCTTGATAAATAGCAAGTGGGGTAAGCGACTGGTCTCTTTCTACAGATACAGGCATTTGATGTGGAGTAGCCATAGCAAGGCGTTTCTGGATTGTCCCAGCAATAATTCTGTCTGATTTTGCCTCAGGACCTAAGCACCCACGCCATGGTATTTGTTCCTCTTTTTGAACCAAACAGTATAAACAACCCCCGTATGCACAGTACATTGGTGGGTTGGTACTCATCCATACATCTTGCGGATGTAAAATATCCGGCCTATTTGCATTTCTAACAATATCCAAAAATGGCTCCATGCCAAATATTGGACCTGCAACCAATAAACCGCTACTTGGTGTTTTGGCCCTTCTTAGATACGCATCAAAGGCAATTGTGCCATAGGCTCCGAAAAATCTGTTCTTGTTTGGGTCAATATCAGCATATCCTTCTGCAAATGCATCAAAACCATCGGATGACTCAAGGGCTATAATTATATTTTCCTTACCAATAATTGCTTCTATCTCCTCTTTATATATAAGAATATTTATATCTCTTGCGGCCAGCACAACGGTAGTCTTAAAACCTCCTTTTGTAACTTCCCTTAATCTATCCTCCACGGCCCTATATTGCTGTTCTATAATTAGCTTGGAAATATCCTCCAATGCTCTTTCCCTGCGGAACAACTCCAAACTCTCCCAGATTTCATCAATAACGTGGAAAGCTTCACGCTTTACAGTTATATCTAATTCTTCAGGATCTTTTATAGATTCTGTTAATTCTGTGATAGTAATATTTAAGTCTGAAATTATCTGTACAAGTTCATTATCAGGAAATTCACTCTCAACCTCAAATCCAAGCATAGATAATAATCGCTGAGTTTCCTGATAATCTCTATTTCTTATAACCTCTATTATATCGTGTATAATTCCTGGCTCAGCAAGTCTCAGCCCCGAAAAAACCTCCTCTAATGCTGGAAGAATATCTTGATAATCTCTCTTTTTAGAAACCATCCCTAATAACTCATCTAGCCTCTCATCAAGCCTTGCCCTTTCTGTGACTATTGCAACTATAGCGGCAATACCTACACCCATTCCAACAACACTTATCTCGCCTGCCAAACCTGTAAATATTGAAGGCTCACCTCCAGGCCCTGTAACGGCTCTGAAAGAATCACCCTTTTTCATTTTATTAATTATAGTTGTAGACTCACCCATATCCTGTACGGCAAAACGTATGCTTCCTGGTATTTCTCCTTTTCCTACATATGTTATAGGGATCTTTTCTCCAAACTCATCTGCCATAATGGTCAAAAATTGCCCTGGTTTAATTCCATATGCTACATGAGGAGCGTAAACGGTAAACTCAACGACTTTCTGTATACCCAAATGACCAAATATAGCAACCTCTCTAAATCCAATTTCTTTTCTATCTATTATTTCATACATTCCATGGCCATGTAGAGTATCAGTAAAGAAAACTTGCTCAATATCTATTTCCCTTTCAGCCAAAGGTTCACGTTGAGCAAGATCAGCTATTGCGGCCTTTGTAGCATCCTTGGCTTGCATGGCAGCCAAAACAGCGGTTCCCATTATACGATCGTTTATCTCTCCTGCCTGAGCACAATCTCCCACAGTATACACAGATGCCAATCCATCGCTACCATCAAGACCTTCAACCTGCATCGTGCTAACATCTGGGATTCGAATATACCCATAGCTATCTAGCGGTATGGAAGGACCTAAAATCTCTGTTGCCGGTTTTGCCCCTAGGGACTCTATAACCATATCAGCTGGCACATCAACCAATTTTCCCTCTTTTACACCTGCTTTATCAAATTTTATGCACCTTATCGCGACAACATCTTCATCATTACTATCGCCTATATACTCTACCGTCTGATGAAGCTGATAAAGCTCAAATTCCATAACCCCACCAACAGATTCATGCATTGCAAGATGCAGTTCCTCATCGCGCGCTTTAAGGGGAAGCTCCTCTTCTGGGCGCCTGTAAAGGAATATAATATTAGGCTTAACATTTGTACCCAGCATATCGTTGAGGGTATTTATCCATCTAAGCGCCGTCCGCCCAGAATCTAAAGCGACATTTCCAACGCCCTCCACTACTATATTTACCTCAACCTCACTACCATCGCTCTCATGAGATGTCTTAAATGCATTTACCACCCTCTTTGACAGCGGAATGGGCGTTTTGTATCCTGCCTTCATTGCATTCATAAGAAAAGTCCATGATAAAAAGTGGTAAGCAGAATAAATGCCATTAAGCATCCTGCCAGGGACAGGTATTCTCTTTTTACTATGAGTAGGCTCTAGTCTTGTCATTCCAGATTCATCCGTAACAACCTTACCGCTTATTGACATCATATTTGACTGACCCGCTCCAACCCCGATTATAACCGTGTCGAACGACTTTCTTAACTTGTCTATGGTATAGGCACCGTTTTCACCTATTATGGTATTGGTTACAAACTCAACACCCATTTCTTCTAATATTCTTATCTTTTCTTCTAAAATTTCTGGTGGGAGTCTAAAGGTGGGTATTCCATATGTCAAAACCCCGCCTGCCTTATGAAGGTGCTCAAAAACAACTACCCTATGGCCTTCCTTTGCTAAATCATATGCCGCCTGAAGACCTGCAGGCCCTGAGCCAAGAATAGCAACTTCCTTTCCCGTTGGCTCTTTGATCTCAGGGATTGGCAATTCGCCATTTAACCTTAAATAAGTAAGTTCAATAAGGTACTCTAATTTTCCTATATCAATAGGCAAAGGAGCATTAGCAACTCTTGCCAAGGTACATGCTGCCTGGCAAAGGTATTCTTGCGGGCATATCAGCCCAAAGATACCGGCTAGGAAACTACTTTTATTAAGAAGCCTGATCGCTTCTTCAAGCCTTCCTTCTCTTAGCAGCCTGAACATCTCAGGTATAGGAACCTCAAGCGGACAACTTGGCTCTCCAGTTTCTCTTGCTTTTTCCTTAAGTCTTCCTGCCCTTACAATTAAATCACCCTTTGCATTAGATAAAGCTACTTTTTTCATCTTAACCCAAACAGCAATCTCTTCACTTTTAATTTGATGAGATTGTCCACTTCTATATATACTTTCACGTAAACTTTCTCGATCAGCTGAATCCTTAAGCTTAGCTATTAATTCCGATAAAGACATATCATCATCCAGATCTTTTGCACCGCTTTTACCTAACTGCTCCAATAAATTTTCTCTTGCATCTTCGATTACAGCTATAAAGTCGGCTTTTCTATCTAAATCAGCTGCTATGCTACCGAGCGGACCATGTTGACAAGGCCCACCTATGCAATCCAAGCAAGCAATTGCATCTGCAATTGTCCTTCCTACCTCAAGCGTTCCAAGCATTCCAAGGCTATCAGGCTGCAAGCTTAATTCAAAATCGGAGGTCCTCAGTGTAACCTCCCTCTCCCCTATGGGTGTTTTAAAATCCTCTCTATGAGCAAAAAGCCACAAAGCAATCACCGCCTGTTCATATGCATTCTTAATATAATCCTTTTTTGCCTCAGGCATTTCTGAGAACGAGATTCTTAAAAATTCGCGCTTATAATCAAGCTCCAACAATAAATCGTACCAGAACCGGGTAGCATCTCCGGTATATAGAATATATTGTGCTAATTGCGGTTTTCCTTTAATAGCCTTACCTCCCTGGATAACCTCTAAAAACAAATCATCTATTTCCCCTACTGTATCTTTTATCTTTTGAGCGCTTATTATTCCTCTTAAACTTGCGATTCTTCTCTTTAACCACTTATCATCTGCACCTAGCTCATCAAGCAAATTCTGCGCCCTATCTAATATTTCATACGCTGCTGTTTCCTTTTGCGTATAGTATGCAAAAAACTTCCCTGCTATTTCTCGCGTCTCTTCTGTCGTACCTGGAACATCAAGAACGTCTAAGTAACTTGCCCTGAATTTAAGCGCAAGCGAAATAATATCCTGCTCCTCTAAATTCCTAGCTATTTCAGAAAGCATCTCAATCTGGTCTATATTCACATTTTCATGACGTGTAAAATTTCCTTCAGCCTGTGCATCAAAAACCAAAACATCTCGGTTAATAAACATTCTTCTCTTATCAAAAGGTGTCACAACAAGACCAAGCCATCTAATGCCATCTATATTAACAAAGCAAAGGCTTTCATAAATATAGGCCGGTCCATAAGATTTATGTTTAGCTTCAAATTCCTTTGCTAAATTTGCTATCTGCCCAACGGCGCTAAAGAATGTATGTGTTACGTTAATATCAGAATCAGTCAAATCAACTGGGATCGTTGAAATAACTTCCTGAAATCCCGTAAGCCCAGCAAGAAATGCCCTTAGCATAACGTTTCTTTCACTAATCGACATAGAATTAGATGGTGAGCCAGCTACATTAAGAGCTCCTCTCACATCATCTGCAACTTGCTGGCCTAGACGAAGCGGAGGCGCAAGCTTTGATGGCCCCTCGGCAAGTAAATGTTGAGGATTAAAAGGAAATATACTGGATATGAGAAAACTTTCAATCAAAATTAATGCAATTAACTTTCTTACCTTCTTAGTCATTTACAATCTCCTCCGCACGTTCTATGGTTATAACGATGTGTAAATAGTCTTTATATATAATATATAAACAGTAAAGGTATGTCCAATACAAAAAAATATTCTCTTCAATGCTAATTGAGTTAATCATATATGAGTTATATAAACTAAGATTTATTGTTTGCTAAATGCTTGGTCACTAAATCCCGAGCTGTATCAGTAATTCTGCCTGCCAGTTTATTGGGCCGTTTGCTAGATAATCAGGGTTGGCTTCTAATATCTTACCAAGGAACATTCGCTCTTGTAAGAAAATTGTCTTTACTATATCCAGATCCTTCATGGCCAGTATATCTTCATGATGCACGCCTATAAATATTGCCTTTCTGTATTCAAGATTCCAATCAGCAAGTTTTTGCTTTATAGCAGCTGCTTTTTTTCTAGGGTTATCAGCCGGAAGTATTTCATCAAAATAAATATTAATCTCTTTTCCACTAAGTATATCGATAAGGCTATCATCTCCCACAACGAAAAGCTTGAATTTTCCCTTCGATGAAAGCTCATGAAGAACTTTTTCTATGCCATCAATAAGCTGTCCATCATTATGCAATACGCTTTGGACATCAAGAAATATTGCCTGGGGATCCCTAAGAGAACGATCTGTAATATGTATAACTCTAGAAATATCCAATAGAGATTCAATTTCTGTTTTTCTAAGTGGTTTATCTGGGTTCACATGGGCAAATACTGGATTATCAGCTACAAAGGCTCTTAGTCTTTCATACCCCATTTCCCTTGCTTTTTCAGAGAGTTGATATTGAGCAGACATATTCCCTCTTGCACGGCTAACTATTTCAATTATTCCAAGATCAACCAAAATTTTAAACTCATTATACACGGTAGTGCGAGAGACCTTATCCCTACTTCTCATTTTACCCTCATCAACTAAATTTTCCTGTTTTTCATATACTTCTTTTCTGGTAAAAGTACTATCTATGGTCTTTTTGTCATTTAGCTCAAGCACTCCAATTATATTGTAAATACACCTCCCTATAGTACCTCTACTTTGAGATGCTTCTTCTATCTTGCTTAATAGCCGTCTGGCCTCGGCAACAAGTTCAGTCTCATTTAACCTATCATAAATATCTATAGCAAACTTAGCCCACTCTGAAGCCTGGGGATATTTCCTATCTCTCAAGAAAGCTTCGGCTTCTCTCATATACGTTGCAGCGTCCTCTAAATCTAAAGCTTTTATGGTATCTTCTCTAGATGACTTATCATCGTCATCTGTACCTGCAGACTTTGAAAGCGGAATGGCATGACCTCTGCCTGTGGACGTACGATTAGAGACCATTTCATTCAAAGTTACCACATAATGCGTCTTATGGAATATACCTCCTACGCGTGGCACAGCATCCTCTATAAGTCTTTCTAATTTAGGTGAAATATCTAGAAACCTCTCCTGCTTATCTAAAATTTCTTTATCCGTTTCTAATGGTCCTAATATTCTAATATCTCCCTTTTGAGCCATGAAGGCCAAATTACTTGCTTTTATTAAAGATATATCTCCGTTTGCAGGCGACCAACCAAGGAAAAAGTTGATCTCCGATATGCTTCCCAGGGAAATATAGAGACGACTATCACGATAATTCTTATCCATTGCGTAATATATCTTACCTATAGAGACTTCATAGCGAATCGTGTGCAAATCAATCTCTTCTCTTTTATATGGACATATATTGTACAAAGATAAAAGTGGGCTTTTCAATTTCCCTTTATGCTCTTTAAGCTTACTGTCTGCCATCATAAACTCTCTTTCGCAAATCAATTCCCATACATAAGAAATATCATGCCTAAATCCACTCTCGGATATTAGATATTTAACTCTCTCCAAAAATTCTTCAAGAGCTGGATCCTTATCTCTTCTTAAAAGATTCATAGCTGGTGCGATTAAATCCGGAACGATATGATATGCCTCTTTTGCACTTCCTTGTTCAAAGCACAATCCCACAAAGGTATCTCTTAGCTTCTCCAATATATCAGCAGCTCCCTTAAATTTACCCTTTCTCATAAGGCGCTCTGCTTGGCGCAGCTCCTCCTGCATCATAAACCTGACAATTGCTCTTTTTCGTTTATCCTCAGATTTATTATGGTTTTTCCTTAAGAAAGCAAAATAGGGTTGTTTCTTTAGCTCTGGATGCGCTCTTAATGCCGCCTCAAGTTCACTAGACCGATTCTTCTTTATCCAGGAATAGAAAACCAGATCCTCGGCCAAGGCAAGAGATTCATATTGGTTTACCTCGTGGTTTATTAGCAAACTCTGTAATATGGCAGGTAGCTTTGTCCATTCATCATCTATCTCTAAACGGCTGTCTCCTGGATTTGATATATAAAACTCATTGTTCGGATCAACAAAAAACCTGGTTTTTATTTCATGGTAATATACGGTATCTGGAGCAAATCTATCTCGTATATAAATAGTTCTCTTTGATTTTAAATATGCCTCCCATGTAGCAAGGGCAGTATTGAGGTTTGCGTTTATGCGCTGGATTTCATCGGTGGTATACTCCGGCCTTGGAGAACTGGCAAATTTATGGCTAATCCTCTTTACCTGCATACTTTTAATAAATATAGTAAGTTGGCCTACGGCCTTATTCACTCTTACTACGCCTTGTTCAGGGCTTCCTGGTTTTTTTGCAGGTGCATTGTGAGGAACAGCTTCAGCTGCTGCAACTACCCTTTCAGCTTGTCCAAGATCTCTACCCTGAAGAAGGGATGGAGGGGCCAATTTATGTTTATTCGATAGGTTTGAATTTTCTGCATAAGAAATGGTAGGAAAATAAATAAGAACTGATGAAAAGACAAAAATCTGGCAGGTTATTAGGGCTATAAATTTAAAGATTGATCTATATATATACCCCATTCAAAACCCCGATATTTCAAATTATTTTTTATTATATACCAAGTTGCTTAAGTAGTTCTGCCTGCCAGTTTATTGGGCCGTTTGCTAGATAATCAGGGTTGGCTTCTAATATCTTACCAAGCAACCCTTTTTGGCCTTGTAAAAATAGCACCTTAATTATGTCTAGTACTTGTAATGCAATCATATGATCAGGATTTACGCCTATAAACATTGCCTGTTGAGGCCTTACACTACCTTCACTCCTATTTTCTAATATGTTGCTTATGGTATCTGCTATTGAGTTCTCTATATCAGCAATCTGCCTAAAATAGCTGTATCTTACCCTCTGCAGTTCAGGCCTTTCCAATAGTGCTGTTGCATGATAGTGCGTTTCATCATCATATAACACATAAAGCTCAAATCCATCTGAATGTAACCTATCAAGCATCTCTAAAATACCATCAGCAAGTACAGAGCCATCTGTTGTAAGAGAGATTAAGACCCGAGGATCAAAGAATATTGCCTTTGGCTCTTTAAGAGTTCTCTCTGTAAGGTGGTGAACTGTAGTATCAAAGCTCAAATACCCCTCTACCTGCCTAAAGAATAGGTCAATATCATCTTCGGACTCCTCTATAGTTGAATCAAGGGTAATGAGTGCTACCTTGCGGCCTGCATTAGTCACTGAGTTAACCGTACCTATAGTCTGAGCTCTAAGCAAATTATCATCATACTCTTTAGAAGGATGCTGCTCATTAACCAAGGGCATAAAGTAGGTTGAGAACCACATATCTTTACCTGCTTCTATGTTCTGATGGTAGGAGTGATTTTTGTCCGGGCCTTCTCCCAACTTTGAAGCCATCTTAAGACCGTCAGTAAATA
>CAZOIE010000012.1:0-1273 GCA_964579905.1 uncultured Planctomycetia bacterium | reverse complement strand
CCTTGCTCTCTCTAAGACTGCCCTAAAGCCAGTTGTCATCTTACCGCAGATTGCAATCTCTTTTGCTTCAAATCCTGGTTTTTGCTTTAATAAATTAATAATCCCTGCATAAACAGCTGGTGCATTCTCCATTGTAGCTCCAAACTTCCTAACCTCAGCCTCAAGCTCATCTAGGGTAAAAGCACCTGCCTCTATTAACCTATCATAGTATAAGGTAACTCCATTAAACGATGCAGACCTCCATTCCTCTGGAACCTCAACCTTTGCCTTTGGATTGGTCTTTAGGATTTTTAAAAGTTTATCTATCTCAGCAGTTGTAGCTGTTTTATATCCTTCAACAGCCGGTTGATCAACAAAACATATATCCCAGAGGTATGCAATTGCCGCAACGCTTCTTTGCAGGCCTAGCATTACACCTCCGATTGAGCTTATATCGTCTATGTCTATCTCAAATACAGGATAGCCCTTCGCTTTAAGATAGCTCCACAATTCCTCATTTGCCCTTTTGCCCGCTACGTTTACCCTTAAGAAAACTCTGTCATTTTCCTCTACAGACTTAAGAGAATTTAGCGATATATCCTCTCCATAGAATATGGATACACCCTTACCATCTTTTCCGAGAGACTCCTCAACAAGCTGCTCAGACCACATAGGTAAATCCTTAAGCTCATCAGGAACCATAAAGGTAACCTTGTCCTTTCCACGCTCTGCTGCCATATGGTATACATAGGATGCTAATACTGAGAATTGATCTTCATTTATATCCTCAATATCATTCATAGCTTTCGCCGTCTCAAGTACTCCGTTTACTAGATCTGGCGCAACAAGTGCAAGTGGCATAAGGAAAACACGGGTGGTTGGAGCAGTAAATCTTCCTCCAATATCTCCTTCATCGTTAAATTGAATTGCTCTTTGCGGAACCTTTCCTGTATCAAATGGCGAACCCGCATCGGTTACAACCCACATATGCTTAGTCGTTTCAAGACTATATTCTTCAAAAAGTTTTTTAAAGTGATTCATATGAGAAATTGTCTCCTGGGTTTTTCCAGATTTACTAACAGGGATTACCAAGGTCTTAGAAAGTGCAGCTTTAAGATCTCCATCTGCATCCGCTTCTATCTCATCTAATATATCCTTTATAACTGCAGGGTCTGTTGTCCTAAGGCTAAAGATCTTAAGACCTTCAGGTTCCCCAAAGGTTGTCTTAACGGTCTGAACGCTAAGGCCTGAGCCTCCCATACCGCAGAATATAACATTCTCATATTTAGTTCTT
>CAZOIE010000011.1:0-12006 GCA_964579905.1 uncultured Planctomycetia bacterium | reverse complement strand
ATTTTCTTGTCTCGATCTTCTCCTCTTCCTTTTTTATACATACGGCGGTTATGTCATAATTTTTAATTTTAAACTGAAATGAGTTATACAATTTAACCCTTACATTATCTAAGTATAACTTTTCCTTTCTCTCTTCAACCTTTAACTTGAACATTACATGCAAATCCCTTAGAGTATCATCCTCTCTTTCGATATTGTCTCCGCCTAAATCAAAGTTAATCTCATGGGGTACGCTTTCACCCATCCAGGATATCTCTCCAACAACATTATTATCCTCATCAGCAACCTTATCGCCTACAGCAAAGTTTTTAACTAATTCTGGCTTTAACCCTATAAGGTTGAAATTAACCACCTCGTCTGTAAACACCTTTGGCGCCTCCACTACTGTCCTACCAGCCGTCCTTTTGGTAAATATGTTATATCCAAAAAATAGCACAAGGACGAGAAACATTACAAATAGCAGTGCTATAAAATCGATAAGGTTAATCTTACCAAACAGTTTTCCTTGCTTATCAATCAGTTTCATTAATTCCCCCTATTTTAATTAGATTTTTCCTTTTAACTTATAATACATAATTGCCAGGTATTCGTGAACAATACCTTTTATCTGCTCTGTATTTATTTTTTTCCATACCCTCTTACCGTCTTCGTCATATTTATTCCTCTCATAGAACTGACTATCAGGCAGCGGCGCATAAATTACCTTTACATCTGGAGCCAACTTTTTAAAAACAAGCGATGCCCTTCGCATATGGTAGGGTGAGCTGATCAGGATAATCTCAGCGAACCCTCTTTGTGCTAGAATCTCGTTTGTGCGACGAACATTCTCATAGGTACTGGAAGCCTTATCCTCAAGCATAATAGACTTTGAGGGTACTCCAAGAGAAACGGCAAGTGCCTTCATGACATACGGCTCAGGAAATGTGCTGCGTGCAGCGGATGAGAATATCATATTCTGAGATAACCCCTGATTAAATAATTCAACTGCATAATCGACCCTCTCTTCATACCCCTGACCTGCTTTACCTGTCTCGCCAACACCGCCTGCAAAAACTACTATTGCATCGGCTTGTTTTAACGAATCACTAAATTTTAAAGGTTCAGCCAAAAACCAAAATAGGGGTGTATAGAAAACCATAAGCCATATAAAGGAGGCTGCAAGGCCCAGCTTGATGATTCTATTTCTTGAGCGCCTATAAAGAGCTAAGAGTATATTCTGCCACTTACTGGTAATGGCAATATTCTTATCAACCAGGACCTCTTCCATCTTAGAGCTCATCTCCTGGATTCTATTACTCCAGCTATTTAATCTAGCGACAGCTATCCTCTTAGCCTCAAGTTCACTGTTATTGTCTGATAGGCTATCCTCTATCCTTTTAATAAACTCCTCATGGTCTTTTGCAAAAAGTACAAGCCCCTTTGAATTAGCCTTCTCAGCTTCAGGAAGTTTGGTCGAAATAACCGGTTTTCCCATAACGTGATACTCGTTTATCTTCGTAGGATAAACGGTCCGGGTAAAGTCTGATATCAGATACGGAACGATACAGACATCGAATTGGTTTATATAGGCAGGAAGCTCTGAGAACTCCTTCTTCTCTAGGAAGTGGATGTTCTCAATATCATCAATAAGTGCGGTGGATGTTTGTTTTGGCCCAACAAAGACCATCGACCAGTCAGGATGAGAAACTGCAATCTTTTTAACCAGATCGAAATCGATATGGTGGTGCACCCCTCCCACATATCCGATAATAGGCTTTTCAAGTTTTTCTAACTCTCCTGGGACGGTAGAGGATTGGTCGTTTTTGAAATCCTCGAACATTTTAGTGTTAACGCCAAATGGATATATAAAGACGTTGTCATTGAACTTGAGACATCTCTCTTTAAAATACTCACCTTGTACGAAAATTACATCACACTGGCTCATGAGTCTTTCTTCGTATTTACGCAGCTTTTTATAATTTTTGGTCAGGAAATCGAAATCCGCTATGTAATAATAGACTACCAGGCTTGGATTAATGCCATGTATGATATCCAGGGCTGTTCCCGTCGGAAGAAAGGTCCAAACAATCGGATTGTCGAATTTCATTATGGCCATCCAGCGCTTTAGGGCGTGTACCAATAAGAACCTATTAAAAAATCCAGCAATTCTTGAGTATGGGAAAGGAAGTATCACAGGAGAAAAAATATAAAGGCCTTCTCTTTCCTGTCTAAAACCCCGGAAGCTTTTAATCCAGCTCATGATTCTTTTCTTAAGGCGGGGTATATCCTTTATGGTTGGCGGTCTGATCCCGGTATTTTCTATAAAGAGCACCGTATTGCCGTTTTTGGCAAACGTGGACATAATCTCCTGGTGGCCCTGCCATACAAAATCCCAGTCGATACTTGATATGCAGACTATGTTTTTACCTTTAATCAACTTATTAAACCCTTCCGTATCTTAAGAAAAACCTACCGAAATATTTTGGGTCGCTCTTTAATTTTCCAAATAGCCTCATAATGAACCTTACTGGATGTCTTAATAGATAGAGCAAGTACAGCTTAACCCTCTCACATGAAACCTCTTCCCTTAATTCTTTAACAGAAAACTCCTCATTGCCAAATGATGGAAAGTCAGATTTCATCCGAAGTAGGTCAATGTTTTCATCTATCATCTTCTTCTCTAGGCATACCCTCTGCAACCTTGTCCCCGGCAAAGGCGTCGCGTAGAAGAAATTAACAGTATCAGCATCGAGGCTTTCAGCTAACTTAAATGTCCTCTTAAGCTGCTCCCTTGACTCACCCGGCAACCCAACCACGAAGAAAACGTTTGTCTTCAATCCGAGCCTGCGGGCCTTCAAAATAAGAGGCCTTACCATCTCAAGCTTTATAGGCTTCTTGATTACCTGATTTAAAACCTGTTCATCGCCTGATTCAACACCCAGGCTTATGCTATAGCAACCGCTGGCCTTCATAAGCTCGAGCATCTCATCATCGAGGGTTTGAAGCGCTACACCGTTAGGTGTACTCCAGCTTAAGCCTAGCTTCCTATCGATCATGCCTTGAAAGATTTCTCTGGCACGCTCTTTGTCAAAGGTGATATTATCGTCCTCAAATAATATCTCTTTTATCTTAAAGTTCTCAACGAGATACTGTAATTCGTCTAAAACATTCTTCGCTGATCTTTTTCTGTAATTTTTGCCCCAAATATTATGGACCGAGCAAAAGATGCAGTCAAATGGACAACCCCTTGAGGTTATTACCGGTAAAAAAGAATTGTGTTTTAGAGAACCACCGTGCGGCAGATTTACCTTGAAGTACTTATCAAGGTCAAAATCACTCCAATCTGGAAACGGTAGTTCGTCAAGGTTTTCAAGATAAGCTTTTTTACCCTGAACTACAACCCCCTGGTCCTTCTTGTAGGCGATGCCATCTAAACTACCTAATTCTACCCCTTCTTGTAAAAGAGCTCTAAAGGTCTTCTCACCCTCACCGATAATAACATAATCTACATTGCTATCGGCTAAAACAGATTCTGGGGTGCTCGATGGATGCGCTCCCCCTATCACCGTTTTGGTAGCAGGGTTTAATTCCTTTACCGCTTTTGCCACCTTCAGAGCACCTTCGGCCTGGGCACTGAACAAGCAAGATATACCAACAACATCAGGTGTAAAGCCAGCGATTTTTTCCTTAATATCTTCGAACGATAGGCCGTATCTGATAAATTCAGAGTCTATGCTAACTATGTTTTCATATCCGCTGGCCAAAGCGTCTATGACTAAGACATCGTGTTCCTTCTTTAAGATTGCAGCAAGATAAGCCAATCCCAGCGACGGATGGCAAACCCTCGGCTCAGCCTTAAATATAGAAAACGGTGGTTGAATAAGTAAAACTCGCATCAATAATCCATTCCAGCTTTAGTAGCAAGAGAAGTAATTATAGTATAAGAAGAATAATAAATCAACTATTTCTATTTTTATTATGTAGTGAGGAAATCAGCGTAGGTCTTATGACTATATACCCAATTACCTTGATAAAATCCCTTAATGCAGAAAGATATCTATGCGCCCTAAAAAAAGATCTGCTTGATACATAATTTAGCTTCATAAGCCTCGCTAGCCCCCTCTTTGACAGGCGCCAGATTGGTCTTTTCTCATACCTTAAGATGTGTTCCCTGATTAAAAAGGTTAGCCTTGAGGTAAATGAGCAATCGGCAATGCTTAGGTTGTATCCTGTAATAAAGAACTCTCCAAGTATATCGTCAATAAATTTAATCTTTATGTCGCTTTTAGCCATCCTTAGCCACAAATCATAATCAGCACAGGCCTCAAACTCCTTCCGAAGACTAAAGCCGTTAAGATTTTTTAGAACCTCTGTTTTTATCGTTGTTGCCACAGGTACAAGCAGGGTTCTCTCATAAAGAAGCCCCTCAAATAGGTTCTCGGCTTTTGCGCCTCCCTCCCACACGCCTATAAGCTCACCGTCTTTTCTGATATTGAGGTTATGGCATACTGATGAAACATCTGGGCCGGAGGTATCGAATACCTCTTTGACTTTTTTAAGGCGATCTGGATACCACCTCTCATCATCATCCAAAAATGCTATAAGCTTACCCTTTGCCATTCCTATTGCAAGATTCCTGGGGGCTTCACATGAATTGGTTGGCTTGGGATTTACCATAAACTTTAATCGGGAATCGTTGATTACTCTAACGACATCGGGTGTGCCATCGGTTGAGCCATTGTCAATTACCAATAGTTCAAAATCATTGAAGGTCTGATTGAGTACGCTCTCAATCGCCTTAGGCAAGAGCTCTTTTCGGTTATACGTAGTAATAATTACGCTAAAGAGTGGTCGAAGATTACTTTCCATCATTATCCATATTACTTTTCATTTGGCTCAAACCACCTGTCAAATCATGAAGGGTTGTCTTATAGGTTTCCCTGAACTTATCTATACTGAGGCATGACTTTAATGGCCGTGGCACAGAGGAAGAATTAGCTGAAGGTTCCTTAACCTCATTTAGGAGTTTTTCATCAAGGCCAAGGATTCGGCAGGCCTCTTTTGCCCACTCATATCTAGTTACATAGCTACTTCCACATACGTGATAGACTCCCTTTGCCTTTTTTTGATAAAGCTCCACAATTGCACTTGCCAAATCACCAGCATAGGTTGGGTTACCCCACAAAAAAGAAGGAGCGTTAAAATTCCTTCCATCTTTAATGGTCTTATATAAACCCATCATATAGTTGGGGGTTACTGTCTTGGGATCCCATCCATAGATATTGGTGGTTCGTATGATTAGAAAGTCCTGAAGAGTTTTCCTTATATAATCCTCTGTCTGAAGCTTTAACTTTCCGTATAGGTTTAGAGGGTTTGGCTTATCGTCCTCTTTATAGGGAGGCTTTGTACCGTCAAAAACATAGTCTGATGAAATATAGACCATTGGAATTTTGGTTCGCTTGCAGTGTTCAGCTATAATCTTATTGGGCTCAAAATGAAACCCTGTGGCTTTTTCAGCGTTATTCTCGCAAAAGTCTACCCCGCCCGCCAGGTTGGAGAGGTTAAATATAGCATCTGGTGAAATCTCTGAAAGTGTGTTTGATAATTGTTGTTGATCGGTAACATCAAGCCTTATAAGGCCTTCTTCAGGCCTATTGTTATATGTACCGATCCAATCTATATTGCCTGATGTTAATACCTGTACAACCTTTCTACCTAAAAGTCCGTTTGCACCGATAACAAGTACCTTATGTCCCATTATCTATCCACCTTCTTTTCCCACGAGTAAGGAACATCATCGCTATGGGGATCGTATCTAAGCATCTCATTTGGATCATGCGGCAGCGTTGCACAGTTGGCAACGATTACAGTTTCACTTGAGATATTCTTATATCCGTTAATTATCCCTACAGGAATACGGACAAGCTGGTAATTGTCCTCACCAATAAAAAGCTCCATAAGTTCCTGGTATGTTGGAGATTTCTTCCTGTTATCATACATAACGAGCTTTATCATTCCCTTGACAACCGCATAAAACTGCACCTGCTTTGTATGCTCATGCCAGCCCTTTATAACGCCCGGATAGGCCGTTGAGAAATAAACCTCTCCAAACTTTTCAAAATGGGGATCGGTTTTTCTTAGCATGTGCATAATCATTCCCCTATCGTCGCAGATTTTCTTAAGCGGTATTACCTTTACGCCATCTATCATCTTCGTCCTCCAGTCAACTCAAGATCCTTATTTATCATGGATGAGTCAATAAGTGATTTAACGGTTCTTATCCTAAAGTATTTATCTGAATTAAAATCCTCCAATGTAAGATTGTGTTTTTTATAACACTCGAGTAGATCTATGATACCTTTTTTTAGATTCCATTCTGGCTTGAAGTCAGGTAGTATTTTTTTGATTTTGCTAAAATCAACTCTGTATGTCCTCTCATCAGGGCCTGTCTTATTTAGTATCTTGACGGTTGCCTCTGGTAAGATTTCCCCAATTAGATTAGCGATATCCTTGATCATATAGTTATCATCATTTATGCCCACATTGAATATCTGGGAGCTTATATTTTCTGTTGGTGCTTCAAGCGAACAGATAAAGGCCCGGCAAATATCATCGACATGTATTATAGGTCTCCAGGGGGTGCCATCGCTCATAACATTGATCTCATTTGTTAAATATGCATGTGCAAGGAGATTATTAACGACAAGGTCAAGCCTCAACCTTGGGGAATGCCCATATGCGGTGGCATTGCGATGAATGACTACATGGAAATCTTTATCGGCCAGCTCTAATAGGGCACTTTCTGCATCCACCTTTGCCTTTGCATATGCGGTAATGGGATTTAAGGACCCTTCCTCGCTTATTGGTCTTTCATTATCGCCTATGCCGTAGATACTGCATGAGGATGAAAAGATAAACCGCTCTATCTTCAAGTCTTTGGCTAATCTCGCAAGCTTTATGGTTGCCTGCATATTAATACTATCTGTAAGGGTTGGATTAATTTCTCCAAGAGGGTCATTCGATAGCGCTGCCAAATGAATGATAGAATCTACGCCATCCAGATCCTCTTTAGTTACATCCCTTATATCCCTTGCAATCTGCTTGTTAATTGATAGATCTTGTGGATACGAATAAAAGGTATTGCTGCTAAAGAGGCCGCTATCTAAGCCGATAACATTATAGGATAAGCTCTTTAGGTGTTTTGTAAGTACTGAACCTATATATCCGTCGTTTCCGGTAACCAGTATTGTCTTATCTTTCTTTTCCATTGCTTTGTTTTTTCTTTGAAGTCAACCACGCCCCAAAATACAAGTAGACCAATCTAAAGATTTCTTTTGCCCTGTTTAATGGTCCAAGTGGGACAATGCGAAGCTTATACTTAGTGCCTCGTTTTACGTGTATCATGTAGCCAATTGAATAGCATATGTTATTTTTCTTGTACGTTGGCAGGAAATCCGCATTTATCTGATATGATATCGGATATAGGGTAAGCTCGAACCTAGTATCTTTGAAAACCTCCTCAAGCGCATCAACCAACGTATCTGTCTTATCGTGTTTTATATAAGAATTGGTAAATATGACTGATTCACCATCCTCTGTAAGGCTCTCACTAAGCCCCTTGAATATGTCCAGTGCGATCTCCATCCCTAGAATACCGCCATACCTATGCAAAATATTTTTATCCTCATCCGGCATCAGTTCAAATGGTGGATCAGAGATTATCAAATCATACTTATGTCTAACATTCTGATAACAGTTGGAGCGGAATGTCTCGATATTCTTAATCTGGTTGAGCTTTGTGTTTAAGTCCATGATCTTAATTGCATGGGGATTGATATCTACTGCATCAGCATGCTCGGATATCTTCGCAATCTCAATAGATACGAGTCCGGCGCCACAACCCACCTCAAGAGACCTTTTCTTGCTTGCCAGATTCATCTTTCTTAAAAACTCAATAAAGGTAACCGAGTCATAGTTCACGTGTGCATATTCTGGGTCTTCCATATTGATCTTACCTACAAGGAACAATCCTTCATAGGGAACGAATCTATAGTTAAAGACATAATTACCGTTATTTTTTAGCACGATCTTCTGCTCTATAAATCTCGTAAGCTCCTCATCACTAAAAATCCCATCTAATATTTCTTTTTTGAATGGCTCGTTCATAAAACACGCCTTATAAAGCTTATAAAGCATATTATTCTTTTTCCTGAATATCGCATGGTATAAGCCAAGAAAGCATGTTGAATGAAAAAGACATGACGTCTTTTTGAAAACGAATGACTTAAATACGTAAAATTCCCTGCCTACAGCTATCGATTTTCTCGTCGGAAGATGTTGAATTTTTTGATAACCATACTCTAAAAGCTTCTTTTTAATGATTTCGAAGGATTCCAGCATGATTTTAGTGTTTTGTTTTTGTTCCGTTAAAGGTATCGACCCAGTCATATGCCCCCTTAATCTTCATTTTGAGCTTAAAAGGTGTATCAGATCCATAAACACGGATTCTCTTAAGCTCAAGCTGACCTTTGCTGTTTGATGGATTTGAACCCATTATGTTTGTATAGGCACGTTCGTAGCCTAAATTTTCCAGTTCTTTTTTTACCTTTCCATTAAAGGATTTGGAATTTCCATATGGATAGGCGAATGTTGTTATTGCTTGTCCCAAGTTTTTCTCAATTTTACTCTTTGACGTTTTTAGCTCATCATTTAGTTGCTCGTCCTGAATATTTGAAAGCAAGCTATGAGATAAGGAATGAGAACCAAAGCGCATCCCTTCCTTATTCATTGTCCTTACCTCATCCCATGTAAGAGGCCTTTCCTTGAAGTTGTCCCCACCAAGGGCTTCGGACTTTATTTTTCCATCCAAAAAATCTGTGGCAAGGAAAAAGGTTGCCGTCATGTTGTATTTCTTAAGAAGAGGGAATGCGTTTTCAAAGTTGTTGGCGTATCCATCATCAAAAGTAATATCAATACCATTACCCTGCCTCAAAATCAATTTAAGGTGTTTCTCAAACTCGTCTGGATTTACGTTGACGCCATACGGGTCATCCTCTTTCTTGGCATGGCCGACCGAATGATAAAGAAGCGCGACATTCCTCTTTATGTTAAAAATACACAAGAAACAGTAAACTACAAAACTGATACAATCCTTACAAACACCTATTAATTTCTTCATTTATTTATAATTATTTCTTCTTTACAAGGTAATTTCCCATGACAAGGTAATCAAGGCCCGTCCCAAAGAAACAGCGTATGGCATCGACAGGTGAATTTACCATGGGTTCTTGGTTAACGTTGAATGATGTATTTAAGAGTACAGGCACTCCCTTTATCTTTTCAAAGGCGCGTAATAGTTCATAGAACCTTGGGTTTGATTCCTTTTCCACGGTTTGAACCCTTGAGGTACCGTTTACGTGAACGACGCTTGGGATCTCCTGCTTTGCCGCGTTATTCACATTTACGACAAAGAGCATGTATGGGCTTGACTGTATACCGTTAAAATACTTATCGACATCCTCTTTTGTTATTGCCGGGGCAAATGGCCTGAAATCCTCTCTGTGCTTAACCTGCTTATTTATCTTATCCCTCATATGGGAAAGTGTGGGATCTGCTAGTATGCTTCTATTGCCCAGGGCCCTTGGTCCCCATTCGGCTCTTCCCTGGAACCACCCTATGATATTCTCCTCGGCCAGTAGTTGTGCCGTTTTTTGGGTAATATCTTCAATGTACTCATATGGCAGCATGGCCTCATCAAGGGCTGATTTTATCTGATCGTTGGAGAACTCCTCACCCAAATAAGGGCTTGATAGCGGTTCCCTTTGAGTCTTCTTTAAGACTTGGTGCTTTATGAGTAAGGCCGCTCCTAGGGCACAGCCTGCATCGTGACAGGCTGGTTGAATAAAGATGTTCTCAAACGGCCCATTCTCCAAGAGTCTTCCGTTCATGGTACAGTTAAGGGCAACACCCCCTGCTAAGCACAGGTTCTTGGTTTTGGTCATCTCATGAAGTCTAAGAGCCAGCTTCATAACAGCCTCTTCCAGGATTTTCTGTGTGCTTGCTGCAAAATCTGCATGTTTCTGGGTTAGCTCTTCCTTCTCTTCTCTCTTTGGACCAAAAACACAGTAGAACCTCTCATTTACATAGTCTTTTCCCCTGAAAAAGCGGTCAAAGTATCTGTAATTTATCCGTATCTCGCCATTGGCCCTAATTTTAATTACATCTTTAAGCTTATCGTAAAAAATAGGTTTTCCAAGTGAAGCGAGGCCCATTACCTTGTACTCGTCATTATTAGATCTAAATCCCAAATAATCTGTCATCGCTGCATAGAAAAACCCAAGTGAGTGCGGGAAATTATAAGACAATAGCTTTTTAATATCATTTCCATCGCCCTTATAGAAGGAGGTGCACTCTATCTCTCCCCTTGCATCAATGGTCAAAATGGCTGATTCATTAAACTTGGATGTGTAATAAACGGATGCTGCATGGCACAGATGGTGATTAAAGTATAAAAACTTAGGATTACTTTTGCACTTGGCGTTTAGAAGCATTGGTACCTTCAAGTGCTTCCTCAGCATATCGAGATAATCGATCTGGTAATAACCTATCGTTGAGGGTGATAAAAGAGAGCGTTTAAGCCGCAGGAAGCTAAGTGCCCGAAACTCATCCCACGGTTTAAGAAAGTAACCTGCATAGTCAATATCTGCTGGGGAAATATTGCCCATTCTAAGACATGCATCGATGCTCTTATATGGCAAGCCCCCTGAAAACACCATTGAAGCATGCTTTACCCTTTGGTGCCTCTCTTCCTCAACGCAAGCAACAACCTTGTCATCCTTAATGAGGCAACTTGCCCCGTCAATCAATAAACCAGCTAAACCAAGTATATTCATTTTTTTCCTTACCAAATCTTCCAGGGAGCCTTTTTAGAGTCCCATAGGTTGTTTAAGTAATCTACCTCTCTTATTGTGTCCATGCACTGCCAATATCCGTTATGCTTAAAGGACATAAGATGTTTTTCACCGGCCAGTGTCTGAAGTGGACCAAATTCAAAATCACAGTTAACCTTTGTCGTAAGGCGTTTGAGAAGTTTTTTATTAAAAACAAAAAATCCACCGTTTATGTACCCCCTGGCAAGCTGTGGCTTTTCCTCAAACTCTACGACTCGGTTACCCTTCAAGAGTATCTCTCCAAAGCGCGACGGTGGGCGTACCGCTGTAACGGTTCCAACCTTCCTATGCTTACGGTGAAAAATATCAAGCTTATTTAGATCGACGTTTCCAAGTCCATCGCCGTAGGTAAGATGAAAATACTCACTCTTTATCCATGGAGCTACCCTTTTGATCCTACCGCCCTTAAGTGTATCTAAGCCGGTATCCACACAGGTTATCTCCCAATGGTTCTCAGGGGAGAATGAATGGATCTTTGGCTTAACATCAGGATCAAGGGTAATGGTAACGTTGCTTGACATAAAGCCGTAGTCAGAAAAATACTTCTTAATGCAGTCTCCCTTATATCCAAGTGCTAAGATAAACCTATTGAAACCAAATTGGGCGTAGTATTTCATGATATGCCAGAGGATGGGCCTTTCGCCAATCTCAACCATGGGCTTTGGTTTTATATCGGTCTCCTCCCTCATCCTCGTTCCCCTGCCACCGCACAGAATTACTACATCTGCTCTTTGTGTTTTCTTTTTCATATTCTAATCCTCTGTATTGGTTTATTGTATAAGTTCGTAGATTACGAATTTATCATTGCTTCTTCTTTGATAGCGTCTATTGGAACTATCGAATACCTTTATTAACCTTACTCTTTCTCCAGGTGGTAAGGCCACATCAATCGATGGTAACGACATATCGTCGCACGGCCTCTCGTTCAAATATATAAACCTAGGCTTGTATGTCGAGACCAGTTTCCGAAACCGCTCAACGCGCGCTTCCTGATCCTTACCCTTAAACACCCTCATGTTCTTATATTCAGGAGGAATGTAGACATTCGCAAAATCATCTGCAACTACCTGTGTATCCT